>JAUVBY010000006.1 GCA_030590945.1 Gammaproteobacteria bacterium
CGCATACGCGAGGATGACGATAAAACGGGATTTAGGTTTTAAGTCTCTAAACATAAGTGTCTTCTGCAAACATTGTTGTACTGCCGTTTATCGTGATCCTACGAAAATTAAACCGGACAGTAGTAATTTCAAGTTAATAGTACTAGATTGTTTTCTTGACCCCTCTATCTTTTTCTTATGTGCCTGTTCAACGATTTTAGCCTAAATTAAACCCTGTTTCTGATACCACCGTACGGTTTGCGCCAATCCGGTTTCATTGTCCATCTTTGAGGTATAGCCAGGTAATTCACGTACTTTTCGATTGTTAAACTTTCGATCTTTAGTATAAAAATCAACCCGACGTCGATATATGGGGGGTTTCAGGCCCAGTCGTGGAAAAACTGCGGTAGAGATGTCTGCTGCAAGGTAGAAAGGCCATAGTGGCAGACGTATCGTGCGAGTGCGTTTGCCGATGTATTTACCAATTATGTTCCCTATTTCGATAATCGAAATGGGGGCATCATTTGAGACCTTCCCGCGAGAAAGTATCTGCTTTTTATAATGAATTGGCGCTATCGCAGTAACCCGGATTGCTAGAACATTATTTTTACGGTCCGGTTCACTTTTCTGCACCATAGCTCATCGATTTTTGCCAGCAGCCAGGATATCAGGAACAACAAAGGCAACGTCAGTATAAATGTCACGATGACGCTGCTTTGGTATCCGATGATATCCAAAAGTGCGAGGAACACAGCGGTGGAAAAAGTAAACATCAATGGCACATGAATAACATACAATGCAAAGGAGCAGCGGCCCAGAAAACGACCCGTGCGCCCATCCAGTAATTTGTAAAAACCATCATAACTGAAGATCATCTGTATCAGGATTACTGAGGCCAGTGAATGCAGAATAATTCGCAATGCCGTCATTAAATCACGGTTCTCATGATGCATGAAACTGTAAAAACCGCGCGCAGGATCCATATAGCCGAACAATAGAATAACGACCACAAGCCCTGAAATAAGGAGAAACTGGTTTGCAGGCCTAGAGGGTATCGATGGACGAACCTGACAGCGATAGTAGCTTAAAAAACACCCCATGATAAAGGCACACATATAGGGGCTGGTGTAATACGCGGTAACCATAAAAAGAACAAACAGTATCAATGCCTGTTTTCGATCGGCACTATTTAACAGCGGGATCAGGGCAAATACCACAAAGCTGCCGATCAGTTCATAGTGCATGGTCCATAAGCTGGTATTGAGATTGTCGTCACCCCGGAAAAACGTAAAGAAAAACCCCTGGAGAAAAGCGTCTGAAAAAGATAGTTCGAGAAAATTGCCTTTGGCAGAGGCGAAATGTAACATCCACTTTGATTGGGTAACTAGTGCCGCCTCAATATAACTGTACAGGCCGTAGTGAATCATCATCCACGAAAGCAATGTCGATATCAGCGCTAGAGGAAAAAGCCGTGGCCAGCGCTTTATCACTGAGACTAATAAACCATCGTTGCTGCCTCTATTAAAATAACCATAGGAAAGCACAAACCCGGACAAAACGAAAAAAAACGTCACCGCCGCATAACCGTTAATCAAAAAAGAAAGCGGGGTCTCAAACAGGTTTTTACCGGGATTCGCTGTTGGCGTCCCCTCACCAAGGTATTGTGGTGCAAACCCCTGTAGAAAGTGAAACAGAAAAACGACAAATGCGGCTATTCCCCGCATTGACTCCAAAGGCGTAATTTTGCGGCTGGCTATTTGATTGGTGGTTTTTATAGGCACAGACAAGGTCGGTGGTTGTTAGATTTTTCAGGGAGCTGTCGGGTTTGGCTGATTTGGAGCAAACCTCGACAAGTTTCTGGTGTATATGGGCTGACTGGTTCTATGCCTGATCGCACCTCCAATCGTATCGCCTGCCTGTTATTTAATCAGGAGATGCACTCACCGTCAGCGTTTAGTTTTATATTGCTACAGTTCATCGATGCAATATAGCAGATATAGACGCCCTTTTACCTGAAAAGGCCCTTGATACGAGGCTATCTGTTCTCAGTGCAACAGATTATTTACCTGGATTGAAAGGCGGGTACACCAGTTGCCCGGGCATTTAGATCTGGCCGGGAGACTATTCCTGGATGTCGTCGAAGGCAATGCCCACTTTCCCGGCGCGCACCTGGCACTGGCGGCACTCTACGGTAACCGGGGCTGAATAGAGGATGCACAGTGGGATGCTGCTGAGGTTCTCAGCCTGCGGCCCGATTTTTTACTGCGCTAAGAAGCTGAGAACGCCCCGTACAGGAAGCGAGAAGACCCTGACTTTTACATAAACAGCCTAAGAAAAGAGGGGCTTCCCAAATAAATGACCAGATGATAAATATACTGCTGCTAAGGCCCAAGGCGCAGATTTAAACTCTTATAGCAAATTCTATCGATTGCCATCGACTTCAACCGGTGCCGCTTTCTTTTCTGCTTTTAAGTTTCCTTCGGTTGGCTTTTTGGCTGTGGTTCGTTTCTTGCTGGCACGTTTTTTTCTTACTGGTGCTTTTTTGCTGGCCGTTGCGCCTTTATCCTGACCTGTTTCATCGGGTTTGTTAGAACGCGTCTTTTGGTCGCCAGAATCGGATTTCACATCCTTTGGTTTATTGGTGTCGTCTGATTTTTTAGCCGCTGGCTTTTTGTCTACTGTCTGCTGTTGTTCGGGTTTGCTCGCAGCTTCTTGAGTGTTTTTACGAGGGCGCCCGCGACCACGACGTGGTTGACCATTTCCAGTATCAGCGTTCTTTGTATTTTCTCTTGTATCGTTGCTGGTATCCTTTTGCTCGCTTTGATTCTGCTTAGGTTTACCGGATGCCGATTGATCACCCTTATTGGGCTGTGCGTCGGACCTATTCGCTTGCCTGTTCTGGTCGTTCTGGTCGTTCTGGTCGTTCTGGTTATTTTGATTGTTTCTGCGACGGTTTCCACCACCGCGCCTGCGGCGATTGCTGCTGCGATTGCCCGAGCGGTTACCGTCCTGGCGGTTACTGCTTTGACGATTGCCGTCCCGGTTATTATTCGAGCGCGGCTTATCAGATTTCTCAGTAGTGCTGGTGTCGCCTTGTTCGCGGCTGGTTTCAGATTTTGCAAGCGCTTCACTATGATTACTGGAAACGGCTTCAACTGCTTCGCCTTTGAGGGTTTTCCATAAGCGCTTGATGAGACCCTGGTCGGCCTGTACGGCTTCATTGCTGACCGCATCCATTACCCTGGTTGCGGTTGTGGCCGTAGTTTTGCTTGCTGGTGTGGTCGGCGGGGGCGTAGAAGGCGTCATCTGATCAAAGCCAATGACGGGTTTTTCTGCTTTTTCCTTGCGCCCTGTAATATCTTTAAACTGATCTAGTTTGTCGATGTCCAGCGTTAATTCATAACTTGGATCACTAGGTGATTCATCGAGTTCATTGCTGCGCAGGCGTTTAATTTCATAATGCGGGCTTTGCATGTCAGCATTAGGGATTACTACCACGCGTGTAGCCGTTCGGGATTCCAGCAGGGTCAACTCACGACGCTTTTCGTTGAGAATATACGCTGCGGTGTTTACCGGCAGGAAAACCTGCAGGGATTCGGTGTTTTCTTTCAACGCCTCTTCTTCGACAATGCGAAGTAGACTCAGCGAGCCCGAAACGATGCTGCGGATATGCCCGGTACCGTCGCAACGAGGGCAGGTATGATAGTTGGCATCACCAATGGATGCGCGAATACGCTGGCGCGACATTTCCAGTAAGCCAAAACGGGAAATGCGACCAACCTGTACACGCGCACGATCATGGTTTAGTGCATTTTTAAGGCGAGTCTCTACCTTGCGCTGGTTTTGATTTGAACTCATGTCGATTAAATCGAGTACCAGCAGGCCGCCCAGATCACGAATGCGCAATTGACGCGCGATTTCATCAACGGCTTCCAGGTTGGTGTTGAGCGCGGTATCTTCTATATCGCTGCCTTTGGTGGCGCGAGCCGAGTTGACATCGATTGAGATAAGTGCTTCAGTGTGGTCGATAACAATGGCGCCGCCTGATGGCAGCTGGACTTCACGCGAAAAAGCCGATTCAATCTGGTTTTCAATCTGAAAGCGTGAAAACAGCGGGGTGCTGTCTTCGTGCATTTTTAATTTGGGCAGGTTACGTGGCATGACCTGGGAAATAAAGCGCGAAGCGCGCTCGAAAATTTCTTTGTCATCAATAATCAGTTCCTGTACGCTGCTATTGAGATGATCACGAATCGCGCGCACCAGAAGATTGCTCTCCTGATATATCAGGGTTGGTGCTTTGCTGTTGGCGGCCGCATCTTCAATTGCTGTCCACAGCTGAATTAAAAATTCGTAATCCCATTTTAATTCTTCATCCGTTCGCCCAAGCGCCGCGGTTCGCGCGATGATGGCGTGTTGTTTGGGCATGTCCAGGGCATCAATGGCGCGTTTTAGATCGGCGCGTTGCTGGCCTTCTACGCGACGTGAAATGCCGCCGCCTTTGGGGTTATTGGGCATCAATACCAGAAAACGCCCGGCCAGACTGATGAAAGTAGTCAGGGCGGCGCCTTTGTTACCACGCTCGTCTTTTTCAACCTGAACGATCAGTTCCTGACCTTCCTTGATAACATCCTTGATGTTGACTTTGGACAGTGGTGTTTTAGAGGAATAGTTCTGAAAGTAGCCGCGATAAATTTCCTTAAAAGGTAAAAAGCCATGGCGATCTGCGCCGTAGGAAATGAAGCAGGCTTCGAGGCTGGGTTCGACACGAGTGACGACGCCTTTGTAGATGTTGCCTTTTCGCTGAGCGCGAACCGAAGATTCCAGGTCCAGGTCCAGCAGGGTTTGTCCGTCAACGAGCGCAACGCGCAGCTCTTCTGCATGCGTTGCATTAAATAGTATTCTTTTCATATTTATTTGCCTGCATGGTGTAATAAAATATAAACCACGCAATATCTATGCCTTACGACATAAATGCGTAAGACTGAATTAAGTAATATACGAAGAGAGCAGAGGGTAGGGAGAGCGCGTTTGTAGCGGCTCGTTACTGGCATAAAGTGTGGGCAGGTTCAGAGCCTGTTTACCGCGCCTGTATGCCCCAAAAGTGTATCAATCAGGGCGTATACCACAGTCAAACTGCGTGGCGATTTACGGTAATGCCGAATTAGCGGCACCCGATGTTTTCCCCTTGTTCAGGGAGTGCAACTATATGCGAGTATTAATGGTGAACTAAATCATCATCATGATACTGGGTGGGCAAGGTTTTTGCCGCCCGGGATCTTAAAATTTTTTCTATCTAACCTAGCGATCTCTTCGCGTTTCAGTTTACCTCGTATTCACGAAGCAAACCGGTCGCCCATATTTAAGGGCCGTTATGGTTGGTGGGGAACGGTGTGTTTTTGGTTGTGGGCTGGTCATAATAATGCGCAACCCTGTAACGTTCCTTTTAACCACGCTGAAATATAACAGCTTTAATGGATAGTTGACAATGCCTTAGTGTAGATATATTGAGAAATAAACCGCCAAATAGGTATAATACCGCGTTTAATTTTTAGCTGGAACAAACATGATCAATATTGATGGATTAGTGTGCCTGGTGACCGGGGCGTCAAGAGGCCTTGGTGCCGCCATAGCGAATCAATTGGGCGAGATGGGCGGCATCGTCATCGGAACGGCAACGTCCACTACTGGCGCGGATGCGATTTCCGAACGATTTGCAGCAAAAGGTTTTTCCGGCGCCGGCATGGTGCTCAACGTGACCGACGATGATTCGGTGGCAGATGTACTCAAGGCTGTCAATGAACAGTTCGGTGCGGTGGGGGTGCTGGTTAATAATGCGGGTATTACGCGTGATGCGTTATTGATGCGCATGAAAGATGAGGATTGGGACGCAATTCTGGATACAAATCTGAAATCCACTTTTCGTATGAGCAAAGCCTGCCTGCGTGGCATGATGAAAGCAAGATTCGGGCGAATTGTGAATATTTCATCAATCGTAGGTATCACCGGCAATCCGGGGCAGACGAACTATGCAGCAGCTAAAGCGGGCATGATTGGCTTTAGTCGATCCATGGCTCAGGAAGTGGCTTCACGCAATATCACGGTTAATGTGGTCGCCCCGGGATTTATTAAATCGGACATGACCGATGGGCTCAATGAAGATCAAAAACAGGTCTTGATGCAAAAAATACCGATGGCACGCCTGGGTTCGCCTGAAGATATAGCCGGTGCCGTGGCGTTTCTAGTCTCGCCGTATGCAGATTACATTACGGGTACCGTGATTAACGTAAATGGGGGCATGTACATGGGCTAATGCCCCGCTAATGGCTTTGTGCACGTGGAGAGCTTAATGGACATATTATTTTGGTGAAATTATGAAAAACGGCCCTGAATTGCTCGCCCCGGCGGGCACGCTGCGGCATCTTGAGTATGCCTTTGCCTTTGGTGCGGATGCGGTTTATGCCGGTATGCCGCGCTATAGCCTGCGCGTGCGAAATAACGCGTTTGACAGACAGACCATTGAGCGGGGCATTCGGCGAGCACATGAACTGGACAAGCAATTCTTTCTGGCGTGTAACCTGATACCGCATGGTTCTAAGGTGAATACCTTTATGCGGGATATCGAGCCTTTTGTTGAACTCAAACCCGATGCGATGATCATGGCGGACCCGGGTTTGATCATGATGGTGCGGGATACCTGGCCTGAAGTGCCGATCCATTTGTCGGTGCAGGCCAACACCATGAATGCGGCTACGGTGAAATTCTGGGAGCGCATTGGTGTGTCACGAATTATCCTGTCGCGTGAATTATCGCTGGATGAAGTTGAAGAAATTCGTCAGGCCTGCCCGGAAATGGAGCTGGAGGTGTTTGTCCACGGTGCCTTGTGTATTGCGTATTCCGGGCGCTGCCTGCTTTCGGGGTATATGTCACACCGGGATGCGAATCAGGGCAGTTGTACCAACTCCTGTCGATGGGATTATAAGGTGAAGGCCGCGGCCAGTGAAGTGGATGCCGGGAACCCAAATATTCGTCATTCTGCCGCAGATGAGCCCTGGCTGCTCGAAGAAAAACAGCGCCCGGGTGAGGAAATGACGATATATGAGGATGAGGCGGGTACCTACATCATGAATTCGAAAGACCTGCGCGCGGTGGAGCATATTCAACGCCTGGTCGATATCGGCGTGGATTCACTCAAAATCGAAGGACGTACCAAATCCATTTATTATGTGACACGGGTATGTCAATCCTATCGCGGTGCAATTGATGATGCGGTTGCGGGCAGGGCGTTTGATGAACGGCATATCGTCGATCTGGAAAAACTTTCTAATCGCGGGTATACCAGCGGTTTTTATCAACGTCACAACCATAAGGAATATCAGACCTACGATACCAATCATTCTCGCAATCGCTCACAGATTTTCGTGGGTGAAATGCTCGATTATGACGCGCAAACGGGGTTGGCCGAGGTAGATGTCAAAAACAAGATACAACGTGGTGACGATATTGAAGTCATCATGCCTGGCGGATCAAAGCAATTTACCATCGATAAGATGCTGGATGAGCACGGACAGCAGATTGATGTGGCCCCGGGTTCGGGATGGCGTATCAAGCTCGCACTTGAAGGTGTCGAGGCGCCTGCTTTGATCGCGCGTTATATCGATGACGCGGATCAGGCGCAAATACGCGTGACGGTCGATGAGCCGGTGCTTGATGAGGCTGCGAAAGCAGCTGCACGCCGCCCATCACCCTGAGCACCTGTTCTAGCAGTGCCTTGTTTATTAAAAAAAGGAACCGATGGTTTGCGTATTTGAATTTCGTTTCATCAATGCCTTAGGTGTAAGCTATATTTTCTGGATAGCCTTTTTAATTGAGGATAATTTATTTAGTGAATCGTCTGGAAATTTGTTACAATCCGCGCAGTTTCCTTGTCGTTACAAAGTGGTAGTCGGCGCTCCTTGATGGAGCTGTAGCAAAGGTTTTTTCGCTTTTTCAATTGTGTCAAATAGTTGAGAAAGTTTGTTTTTCACTGGAGGTAAATCCCCTAATGAGTAGTATTGAAGATCGAGTTAAGAAAATTGTTGTAGAGCAACTGGGCGCAAACGAAGACCAGGTTACCACAGAAGCATCATTCGTTGATGATCTGGGTGCAGATTCTCTGGATACCGTTGAGCTGGTAATGGCGCTGGAAGAAGAATTTGATATGGAAATTCCTGACGAGCAGGCCGAAAATATCGGTACTGTTAAGGATGCCGTAGGCTATATTGAGGCTCACACAAGCGCTTAATTTTGTGTAGCGGGTTCCAATTAAGCCGTTGTCTGCGTGCAGGTAGCGGCTTTTTCTTTTTTTAGGCATAACAATGACAAAACGACGCGTAGTAGTGACCGGGCTTGGAGCCGTCACCCCTGTTGGCCTGGATGTTGCATCCAGTTGGGCCGCGCTGATGGCGGGCACATCCGGTATCGATACCATCACTAAATTTGACCCTGAAGGCTTTCCGTGCAGCGTCGCAGGCGAGGTAACGGATTTCTCACCTGAGAATATTATTGCACCCAAAGAACTCAAAAAGATGGATCGATTCATCCAGATGGGGTTGGTGGCCGGTATTGAAGCGATTGAGGATTCAGGCCTGGAGGTGACTGAGCAAAATGCCGAGCACATAGGCGTGTATGTCGGTGCGGGCATTGGTGGTGTGGAATCGATCGAAAAAACCACAACCACATTCAACGAAAAAGGCCCGAGAAGGGTTTCGCCATTTTATATTCCCATGGCGATCATCAATATGATTTCGGGCAATCTGTCGATTCAATACGGCATGAAAGGGCCGAATCTATCCATGGTTACGGCCTGCTCTACCGGTACGCACGCGATTGGCGAAGCGGGTCGTTTGATCGAATACGGTGATGCCGATGTGATGATTGCCGGTGGCGCTGAAGCGTCTATTACTCAAACAGCCATAGCAGGTTTTGGTGCTGCGCGCGCGTTGAGCAGGCGTGGCGATGCGCCTGCCGAGGCAAGTTGCCCCTGGGATACGCGTCGCGATGGTTTCGTGATGGGCGAAGGCGCGGGCGTGGTGGTGCTGGAAGAATACGAGCATGCCAAAGCACGGGGCGCAAAAATATATGCTGAGTTGGTGGGTTTTGGTATGAGTGGTGATGCTTATCACATGACCAGTCCGTCGCCTGAGGGCGAGGGCGCCGCGCGCTGTATGCTCAATGCAATGCGTCATGCGGGGCTAAATGTGGACGATGTCGATTACCTCAATGCTCACGGAACCTCGACACCTCAGGGCGATATCGCTGAGACTAAGGCCGTAAAACGAGCATTTGGTGAGCATGCGAAACAGCTTAAAATATCGTCGATTAAATCGATGATCGGCCATTTGCTGGGCGCTGCGGGTGGGGTTGAAGCAGTTTCAACTATTCTATCTATCTATAATCAGAAGATACCGCCGACGATTAACCTTGTAAATCCGGATCCTGAATGCGATCTGGATTATGTTCCACTAACGGGAATTGATCATTCGATTAATGCAGCCCTGTCCAATTCATTTGGCTTTGGTGGTACCAACGGTACGCTGGCATTCAAGAAAATATAGAGCTCCTTTTATGTCTGATTCAGATGGGGAGCAGGGCAGGATAAGCGATAATAATACGTCGACGTCTTCACCGGAAAAACGTTCCGGACCGTTAAAACGTGTGTTGCTGGCGGCATTGCTTGTGAGCCTGCTAGGCGGTGGTGCCGTAGCTCTGGCTCTGAACTGGCTGGATCAAAGCCTGAACCGGGCTCGGGATTTTTCCGTGCAGACTTTTAGTATCAATAAAGGCGATACGCTTAAGGGCTTTACCGCCCAGCTCCAGCAGGCTGGCATTATTAGCGAGCCTTATTCTTTTGCCTTGTATGCGCGATATAAAGGATTGGCGGGGAAGCTGCATACCGGCCAGTATCGCTTTGAGGATGGTTTGAACCTGATTGAAATTCTGGATGCAATAACCAGCGGGAAGTATCGGCTTAGCTATTCATTTACCTTTGTACAGGGCAGTACATTCAAACAATTGCTTGATTCATTGTCCAAAGCAGACAAAGTGAAACATACACTGGGCGGTAGAACCCATTCTGAAGTGCTGGCATTGTTCGATTCCTCTTCGCGGTATACGCACCCGGAAGGGCTATTTTTCCCGGAAACCTATGCCTTTGATGCGGGAGCCAGTGATCAGGAAATTATGCAGCGCGCGTACCAGACCATGCAAAAGACGCTTCAGAAATTATGGGCTGAGCGTGCGCCGGATCTGGAAATTGAATCCGCTTACGAAGCACTGATACTGGCCTCTATCATTGAAAAAGAAACCGGTCTGGAAAGCGAGCGCAAGGAAATTTCAGGCGTATTTATGAATCGCCTGAAAAAAGGAATGAAATTACAAACCGATCCGACGGTGATATACGGTGTGGGGGATGCTTATGACGGTAATATTACGCGTAAACACCTGACTACCGATACCCCATATAATACGTATACACGGCACGGCTTGCCGCCTACACCGATAAGCATGCCCGGCTACGCTGCGATTGAAGCGGCGCTTCACCCACAAAAAACTGAGGCCATTTTTTTCGTTGCGCGAGGAGATGGCAGCGGCGGACATACGTTTTCGAAAACGTTGTCAGAGCACAATAAGGCGGTAAAACAATACTTAAAGAATAGAAGGAAATCGGGATAGGGGCGCCTCATTCAGTGGTTGCCTATTCCGGAAATCAAGAGGGCACAGAGAAAAGAAAGTTCATTTTTTCCGTGCGTTCTGTAGCCTCTGTGCTTAAATACAATGTTTGAAGCTGCACTAAACTTAGCGAAAATCCAGAAATAAAATGTCGGGTAAATTTATCAGTATCGAAGGGGGCGATGGCGCCGGGAAATCTACCCAGCTGCAAGTCATCGGCGATACCCTGCGCAGCAACAATATTGAGTTTATACAAACTCGCGAACCGGGCGGGACGCCTGTCGGTGAGGTGTTGCGGGATTTGTTGCTCAATCAAACCGAATATGCGCTTTCGGATGATACTGAGTTATTGCTCATGTTCGCTGCACGGGCTCAGCACGTAAGTTCGGTTATTAAGCCCGCACTCAAACAGGGAAAATGGGTGATCAGTGATCGTTTTAGTGATGCCAGTTTCGCTTATCAGGGTGCGCGCGACATAGATTTATCGCGTATTCAAAGCCTGGCTGATTGGGTATTGCAGGGTTTTGAGCCCCATTTAACATTGTTTTTTGATTTGCCGCTGGAGCAGGGTTTGAAGCGTGTGGATAACCGCGGCCCGACAGACCGGTTTGAGAATGAATCGATTGTATATAAGACCCGGGTCCAGGAAATTTATCGGGACCGCGCACGGGCAGAACCCGGGCGCATATCTGCAATTGACGCATCTCTGGATATTGAAGGCGTCTCGGCCCAGGTGCGCGAACGCATACAGGTTTATATAGATAGTTGCGAGGTATCACAGCCATGAATTACGATTGGCTTGCTTCTGCTCGCGATCAGTTTGTGCGCCTGAGCGCACAGTTACCGCATGCGATACTCATTCAGAGTGCGCTGGGTATGGGCAAGCATAAGCTGGCGACGGAAATGGTGTCAAGCCTGTTGTGTGAAGCGCCAGTGAAGCATGAGCAGTCGCTTCAAGCGTGTGGCGAGTGCAGGAATTGCACTATGTTTGATTCCGGGAATCATCCGGATTTTCACTATATCAGCAGCGAACGTTATGTTGAGTCCAACGATTCGGTCCTGGCTCACTACGCTGAGCGATATCTTGAAGCACCGGAAAAACGTGGAAAACGTAAACCCCGAAAAATTATATCAGTCGATCAAATCCGTACCTTGATCGATAATTTCGGGCTTTCAAATCACAGTGCAGACCGCAAAATCGCGCTGATCATGCCTGCTGATACAATGAATATAAACGCGTCGAATGCCTTGCTAAAATTGCTGGAAGAACCGAATCCTGATAGCGTGATCATATTGGTATGCAATGATCTCAGTCGATTGCCCATGACCATACGAAGTCGCTGTATCGGGCTAAATGTGGACCCACCTTTATTGGAGCAAGCGGTAGCCTGGCTGACTTCACAAGGTGTGAGCGATGACAAGGCTTACAAGGCTCTGGCAATCTGCGGTGGTGCACCCTTACTCGCACTGGATTATATACGCGCCGACGAGGTAAATGATTTTGAAGCGGTATTAGAGGCTCTGCTTGCAATGCAGGGTGGAGGTGTCGGGCCGGTTGAAACGCGTGAGGTTTTACTCAAATTACAGCCTCCGGCGGTTTTACTGAACTGGTTACAACTGGTGATCAACTGGCTGATTGCTAACTTACAAATGCAGGCGCATTCAGGCCCTGCACCCTGGAAGGCCTATACTCGCGTATTTTCAAAGTTATCCCGTCAGTCCGATGTGTCAAAGCGGGCTGCGTTGTTTCGCTTATATGATGAATTGCTGTCGATCAAAAAACAGGATACTGATATTGTAAATCCAGGTTTGCTGCTGGATAAATGGTTGATTTCCTACTCAAGGTTGCTATAACCGAATTGTTATATCGGTTACACTCGTTTGCACGTTCAAACCAACTTTAAACTGAATTATGCCCGCTCTCGACTCTCCCAGTAACAGTAGACTGCCGATTGTTCCGCTTCGCTTCAAAAGCGCGAATCAATTGTATAAGTCGTTTATGCCCTGGCTAAAAAATGGTGGCCTGTTTGTTCCCACCAGTAAACGATTTGAAATGGGGCAGGAAGTGCTACTGATGGTGATTTTGCCGGGGATGGTGGATAAGTTACCCGCGGCGGGGGTGGTTGCCTGGGCGTGCCCGAAAGATGTAACCGGCCACAATAAACCAGGCGTAGGGATCGAATTTACGGATCAGGAAGGCGTCGCGCTGCGCTTGCGTATTGAGAGTATGCTGGTAGAACAGCTCAAAGCGAAAGAGCCGACCTATACCCTGTAACGTACTAGTATCACGAGATGTGTCCTGAAAAATGATAAGCCTGGTTGATTCACACTGCCATCTGAACTTTGAACCAATGGGCGATGACTTGCCTGCCGTACTGGAGCGTGCCAGGGCGGCTAATGTTGACTATATGTTGTGTATTTCGGTTAACCTTGAAGATTATCCCGAGGTATTGGCGATTGCGCAGGCGCACGAAAATATATTTGCGTCGGTCGGAGTTCATCCTTGCTATCAGGATGCAAAAGAACCGACGGTCGAAGAACTGGTGAGCCTCGCGCAGGATAAAAAGGTAGTCGCCATCGGGGAGACCGGCCTGGATTATTTTCGTGTGAACGGGGATATGGGCTGGCAACAGGATCGTTTTGTGCGCCATATTGAAGCGGGCATAGCAGCAGATAAGCCTTTGATCATTCATACGCGGGAAGCGGCTGACGACACCATGGCCCTGCTCAAAGCGCATCATGCGGATCGGTGTGGTGCGGTTATGCATTGCTTTGCTGAAGACTGGGACACAGCTAAAAAAGCACTGGATTTGGGGTTTTATATTTCCATGTCGGGTATTGTCACTTTTAATAGCGCAACAGGTCTCAAAGAAGTCGCCAAACAACTTCCTCTCGATCGTATACTGGTTGAAACCGATGCTCCCTATCTAGCGCCGGTACCGATGCGAGGTCGCCCCAATCAACCTGCTTTTGTCGCGCACACAGCACAATATGTGGCTGATTTAAAGGGCATCAGCCTGGAGGCGCTGAGCCGACAAACCAGCGATAACTTTTTTGAGTTATTTGGCTCGGCGGTGAAATAGATACCGCCCCGGCAAGGTAGTATGATTAAAACGAGATGAGCAATTTTCTGGTTCTCAGTATCGGCCTGATTTTTGTATTTGCACTGGCCGGCAGTTATTTGCGGCACCGTCACCTGGATCGGGTGCTTCAGGATCTAATTGGCTTTCATGTCACTGTGCGTATGCAATCCAGGCAGATATGGGGTAATTTCAAATTGTATTCAAATGCGGTCGAACTTAAGTTCAGCCGGGTTTACACAAATCATAGAGGTACTGATTTAACGAGTTATATTGTATTCAAAGAGCAGATGAACGCTATCGATGCTGTATTCAGGTATCATGATGAATTGACGCCACAAAACCAGCAGCGCAGGATCAAGCAAATAGAGGAAGCACGAAATCCGGGTTGGTATCGCCGCTTTAAACGAAGCCTGCGTAATTTTATGGTTGCCTTTAAAGAGGCCATTTCTGAATCAATAGGCATGATGGCCAGTCGTGTGCAACAGCAGGCGAGTTTGGCATTGTTAAAAAGTGCGGATGGAAAGCTTAAAAGCATGGGCAACAATATTCTCGATATGGCGGGAAATGCGGCGTATGATCCTGTATTAGAGCACTACATTTTTAGCCGCGTGGTTTTTGAAAACACAAATTCTGACGGTAACAAAACTGAATATTCAGGCATATTGGAGGAGTATTCTGCCGACTGGGTTTCCGTTCTTGATTGTTACCTGAATACACAAGACCAGCTTTCGCTGGTAGATGCAAATCGATTGATGATTCAGCGTAAGATGGATTTCGAGCTTTCGCTTGAACAAAATTCTGCGGGCGCTCATTACACACTCAAGATAGTCAATACTGATACGCAGGATATAAGATTAAGGCGTATTACCGGGCCGGAGGGCTTTGAGCATAAAATCGAAAAAACTCTGGGCCGGGGGCAATCGCTGGATATTAACATCCAGAATTTACCTATGGCGTGTCTGGCGAATGTAGATCAAACCCGGCTACCAGTATCTTTGCAACTCATTGCGCCGGAGCGTAGTGGAAACGAACCACCTGGCACGGGTGATCAACAGTCAATTAAGCCGTATCCATCTTTACCGGAACTACAGCTGGATTTCCAAACCTGTCGCAGGGCTGATGTTTATTTGCCGCGTAACCGGGGTATATTGCGTCATGCTGCCGAATTGGTGGACTAGACCGGTCTGATTGAAGTCTGGAAGATTAGAGGCAAAAACTATTTTGCAACGAAGCCTTCGGCTGTAGCGCCGTATTCGCCTTCCTGATAGTGCCCTTGCTATGTGTTGCACGGTAGTGGCCCTTGAAATCAGGTGATCTGAGCACAATATAGAACCCGTATAGAAAATTTAAACGCTTGAACCGGTTACTTCGCAACATTCGCTTAGCAGTATCACCAGTTTATTCAGAAAATATCCGCATCAGGGAATAAATTCACTGGAAATTTAGCCGCACGGGTGTAAGATTGTCTCATGTGTAACAGTAAATTGTTAGGAGTCAAAAATTATGTATAGTTCAGAGTTAACACAAGCGCAAATTGCCGTTACCGATAACGCAAAAGTAAAGGTTGTTGCGCTCCTCGAAGAAGCCGGAAACCAGGTAGAAGCAGTGCGCGTTTACGTATATGGTGGTGGTTGTTCAGGCATGAAATACGGCATGACTTTCGCCGAGCAAAAAGAGCCTGGTGATGCCCTGATGGAAGATGGGGATGTAAAAATTGTGGTTGATCCCGTGGCGCTGGGATTTCTTAAGGGTGCTGAAATCGACTATGCGGATGATGGCGTTAATTCAAGCTTTGTCTTTAATAACGTGTTTCAGTCCGTGGGTGGTAGTGGTGCATGTGGCGGGTGCGGTTCGGCGTAGGCTGACTGATCCGGAGAACTTTTATGAGCGATAAAGATCAAAATAAAAGAGGCGGTGGCGTAGGCCTGGTAGTTGAGGCGGCCCGGCCCAGGCTGAAAAAACCGCCTATGTATAAAGTGCTTATGCTAAACGACGATTACACGCCTATGGAATTTGTGATTTTGATCCTGGAGGATTTGTTTCGAATGGGCCATGAAAAAGCGGTTCAGGTAATGCTGAACGTGCACCAGAAAGGTAAAGGCGTTTGTGGCGTATTTCCTCATGAAGTCGCGCAGACCAAAGTGGCGCAGGTGCTGGATCTGGCCCGGCAAAACGAACACCCTTTGCAGTGTTCAATGGAAGAGGCATAGTTGACTGATGTTATCAAAACAGATTGAAGCGGCGCTTGGCATTGCGGTCACTAAAGCGCAAGACCTGCGCCATGAGTTTGTAACCATCGAACATCTTTTGTACGCGCTTACCAAGATTGATTCAGTGTGTGCCTTGATTGGGCATCTGGGTGGCAATGCCGATAAGCTGCGCGAAGACCTGGATCGTTTTCTGAGCGAACAAATGCCGATTCTGGATGTGGACGACAAAGTGGAAACTCAACCAGGCATTGGATTTCAGCGAGTATTGCGGCGTGCAATCTTGCACGTACAAAATTCAGGAAATGATGAAGTACACGGTGCAAACGTACTGGTTTCAATTTTAAGTGAGAAAGACTCGCACGCAGCTTACTATCTTAATTCACAAAATATTACCCGTTTCGATGTGGTCAGCCATATTTCACATGGTGTACTGGATGTCGCGTCTGATGATCCTCAGCTGGAGTACCAGGGAGAGGAAGTAGAAGCTGAACCGGAGCAGCGCCCGAGCGCACTACAGGCGTACACAGTAAACCTGAATGAACAGGCCGAGGCGGGAAAAATTGATCCTCTGATCGGCCGCGAGAAAGAGTTGCAACGTGCCGCGCAGATATTATGTCGCCGGCGAAAAAATAACCCCTTGTTTGTCGGCGAGGCGGGTGTGGGTAAGACGGCACTGGCGGAAGGCCTGGCCCGGCAAATTGTACGCGGAGAAGTGCCGGAGATCCTTGCCGATAGCACGATATATTCATTAGATATCGGTGCATTGCTAGCGGGGACAAAGTATCGTGGCGATTTTGAAGAGCGGCTTAAAGCGGTCATAAAAGAATTAACACAGGCGCCGGATTCAATCCTGTTTATTGATGAAATTCACACCATTATCGGGGCCGGTGCGGTCTCGGGCGGGGCGTTGGATGCCTCCAATCTGCTCAAACCCATGCTGGCCAATGGCGAGATGAAATGCATTGGTTCGACCACGTATCAGGAGTATCGAAACATATTTGAGAAAGATCGTGCCCTGTCCCGCCGCTTTCAGAGTATTTCAGTGGATGAACCGACCATCGATGAAGCCGTGCAAATACTGCAGGGCTTGAAATCCAGGTTTCAGGATCACCACGATGTAAAATATACCGCACCGGCTCTGCGTCAGGCGGTGGAATTGGCTGCGCGTTATCTGACTGATCGCTTCCTGCCGGATACGGCGATTGATGTCATGGATGAGGCTGGAGCGAAAGCGCGTTTGGCGCCGGCAGGGAAACGCAAAAAAATAATTGGGGTTAAGGACGTTGAAGCCATTGTTGCGAATATGGCACGTATTCCGCCAAAACAGGTGTCTACGGAAGACAAGGAGTCTTTGAAAAACCTGGAGCGTGATCTTAAGCTGGTGGTGTTCGGTCAGGATAAGGCAATAGAGACGCTTTCATCAGCGATTAAACTGTCGCGTGCCGGCCTGAGCGATAAAAACAAACCCATCGGTTCGTTTCTGTTTGCCGGTCCGACGGGTGTCGGTAAAACAGAAGTGACGCGGCAATTGGCGCATACCATGGGCATTGAACTGATTCGTTTTGATATGTCTGAATATATGGAACGACATACGGTTTCTCGCCTGATTGGCGCGCCGCCGGGTTATGTCGGCTTTGATCAGGGCGGTTTATTAACCGAGGCGGTAAACAAACACCCGCATGCCGTATTATTATTTGATGAAATCGAAAAGGCCCACCCGGATTTGTTCAATATCCTGCTACAGATAATGGATTACGGCACGCTGACGGATAACAATGGCCGCAAAGCTGATTTTCGTAACATTGCCATTGTGATGACAACCAATGCGGGCGCTGTGGATGCTGCGCGCAGCACCATGGGCTTTCTGGATCGCGAACGTGTGCACGATGATAGTGAGGCGATCAAAAAAACCTTTTCCCCGGAATTTAGAAATCGCCTGGATGCGGTCGTGCCGTTCGCGCCTTTGGATGAGGCAACTATTCTGCATGTGGTAGGTAAATTTATTATGGAGCTGGAGCAACAGCTGGAAGAAAAGCGGGTTACTCTGGAGGTAGACGAAGCGGCTCGTCAATGGTTGGCAGACAAAGGCTATGACCGTTCCATGGGCGCTCGCCCTATGGCCAGAATAATTCAGCAGCACATTAAACAGCCTCTGGCGGAGGACCTGTTATTCGGCAAGCTGATCAAGGGCGGTGACGTTAAGGTCGGTGTTAAGGATGATAAGCTGGTGTGTGAAATACTGGAAACCGCTTAACCCCGATATTTTCGAGTTAGGTAAACCAGATTCCGTTGCTGAGCTGGCAGTCAATCGAATCCAGCGCCATGTGAATGCAAAGCCCTATGCCGAGATAATGCAGACGATACGCTTTGATAAAAGACAGGCCGGCATACAGCAATATTGGGAACACGGTGTGTAAAGGGTGAAATCCAATGCTGCAGCGCCCGGGATCATATATAGGGGTTGCCAGCAGATGGTCCAGATCCACCAGCATCGTAGCCACCATCAAAATGTAGGCCAGTTTCCAGTCCTGACGAAAAAACAGCACAGCGACCAACGCCGGGACGATAAAATGCAGGGCGAGGTGTGTAATTTAAATTATTCCGGTGATGTAAATCAGTAGCCTGGTCGATGCGAAAAGCGACAGCAGTGCAGCAATCTAAACGTTTAAAATACTTTATGCTGTAACAGGCATTTAGATTGGTGCTTCGCTCGCGAAAACGGGCGAAAAATAGTGGTGTTCAGCTCAATCCCAGTTCTGTGCCGAGGAAGTATCGATACCAAGATCTTCGGGTGATTCAGAATCCATATAGCCTTCATCCCGATCACGATCATCTTCAAACGGCTTCACTTCGCGTCTTTCCAGCAGGCTGATGGCAACTTCAACAAAATCATATTCGGTGATAATGCCGATCAGGTTGCCACCGTCAACCACTGGCAGGCAACCGTGGCGTGATTTATGAATATATTGTGCAGCCTTTAGCGTGCCGGTGTCAGGTGTAATGCTGACGACCGGGTGGCTCATGATTTTACCCAATGGTGTGTTGCTATTATCATTCGGGTGTTTGTTCAAGGTTGAGCTGCTGGCCGCCAATACGTCGCGGTGGCTGATTAAACCAACGACACGATCGCTTTTGTCTACGATCGGGATGTGATGAATGTGTTTGTCAGCCATTAAACTGAGAGCGGTTCCCAGTGTGTCGGTTTCTGTGAGCTTAACCGGGTCCGGGGTCATGATTGTTTCTACACTAATCATTTTCTTAAATATGGTGTTTTTAAAAAATAAGTTTAGTCCTTTAAATTCGACTCCGCAACTGTTTTATCGTTCGGCAGCAATATAAACATTTCGCCAGGCTGTTTCATATTTCCCGCCATGTTTTCTGCGCGTTCACCGGTCCCCCAAAAAAGATCTGCGCGCAGTTGCCCCTTGATTGCGCCGCCGGTATCCTGTGCCATAACCAGTTTCTGCAAGGGTTGTTGGATTTCTCCCGGGTAAGTAGTGCTGAGCCAGATGGGGGCACCTAATTCAACGAATTTCGGGTCGATTGCCAGGCTGCGTTCAGCGGTCAGAGGCACGTTGAGCGAGCCTGTAGGGCCTGTTTCAGGGTTATCTCGCAACACGAAAAAGACGTAACTGGGATTTTCATTGAGCAGCGCTTTGGCGCGCTGCGGGTTGGATTTTAACCAGGATTTTATGCTGAACAGGCTTACGTCTTCGCGTTTTAACTCGCCCATATCAATCAGTTTTTTACCAATTGATATATAGGCATGGCCATTCTGATTCGCATAACCCGCGCCGATGATCTTCCCGTCGGGGAGTTGTACGCGACCCGATCCCTGGATCTGCAGGAAAAACAATTGATCCCGGTCGTCTACCCAGAGCAGTTCCTGGCCGCTCAGGGGCATTTCTTCACCTTCAATTTGTGCGCGTGAATAGTAGGGTAGAACCTTATTCCCGACCACACGACCACGCACCCGCTTGCCTTTGAGTGAAGGGTACAGAGAAGTCAGGTCAATGATGAGCATGTCTTCCGGCGATTTATATAGCGGATACCGATAACGTTCGTCTGCCTGCATTGCGCCGTGCAGCAGAGGTTCATAATAGCCGGTGATCATGCCATGGGTCGTGCCTTTTTCGCCGCGAAGCATGTGCGGTATAAAGTGTGTTTCAAAAAATTGTTTGGCATCTTCATCGCCAGGCTCGCCAAGGTTGCTGGCGCTGGCACAAATCACCTGCCAGGCCGGTTTTTTGGCGAGGTGAATGCAGCCTTTGTCCAAAGCGATAAAAGCCTGTGCATGCTGATCTTTATCCCAGCCGGGTAAATCTTTAAATTCAACTGCTTTACCAATGCCGGGCTCCAGGCTCTGGCAACCGGTAAATACGAGCAAGGCGAGCCAAAGAGCGAGACAGCGAAATTTCATCATTATTATTTTATGCAGACTGCAAAAAAGGGTTGTGCCGGCGTTCTTCACCAAAATTTGAATTCGGGCCGTGCCCGGGGATAAATTCAATATCATCTCCCAGTGGAATGAGTTTGGTCTTGATCGAATGCAGAAGATCGGCGTGGTTGCCGCGCGGAAAGTCGGTTCGGCCGATGCTGTGTTGAAACAACACATCGCCTACGACCGCGAGTTTACTTTGCTGGTGATAAAAAACCACGTGACCGGGCGTGTGGCCGGGGCAATGGATTACTGCCAGCGTTTGTTCGCCAAGCGTGATTGTATCGCCGTCGTTTAACCATTCGGAGGGAGTGAAGTTGCCACTGTGTGGTAATCCGGTCATGCCGCTATACTCATCCAGGGATTCAAGCAGGAAGCGATCATTTTCATGCGGTCCAATGACGGGTAGACCGGTCTTTTCTGCGAGTTTCGCGGTAAACCCGACATGATCAATATGTCCGTGGGTCAGCAGTATTTTTTCCAGTTTAATATTTTCCTGCGCAACCGTATCAAGAATTTTATCCAGGTCGCCGCCCGGATCAATAACCGCACCTAATTTAGTTTTCGTACACCACAACAGTGAACAGTTCTGTGCGTAGACGGTGACGGGAATGATTTTATAGCTCAGGCTCATTTGGTAGGGGGGTATAATCGTATTTTTCCAGCCCCCAATTTTAACTTAAAATGAACATACATTTTGAAGATGCGCAGCGCTTTGTGGTCTCCGATCTCGAAGACGATGCTTTTAACGTCAGTGGCGACAAGCCAATATTTGAGCTGACGGCCCTGGCTACGTTCGTATTGTCGCTGGCCCGGTGCACCTACTCAGTTTTATGGGTATATGGCGGGCGCACCGATGCGGATCCTGAAAGTATCCAGATGACGATGTCCTGGGATTTCAACCATGAACCTACACGATTCAAGCAGATTACGATGGATATTTTATGGTCGGCATTACCCGCAAAAAAACTCAAAGCGGCACAAAAAATGGCGGCGCATTGCACGATTCACAATACCATCCATGACTGCGTGGAGATAATTACGAGGGTGAGGCTGGAGTAGGGTCTTTATTACGGCCTGCGTTTGGAAATAACCAGATCAATGGTGTCCGTTGCCGTGTTTGACGTGACAATCAGTTCACTCTCAAGATCACCGGGTTGTGAAATCGCCTGACCGCTTTTAGATATTCGTGCACCGACCAGCACCTGCTCGAAGCTGGATAACTTCATTTGCGGTAGCATCGCCATACTGTCGTCGAGTTTTATCGTGATAGGCAGGGCAGAAACGCTCTGGCGTGATGCGGCCAGTGGCATGGGTGGGCCGGATTTTGCTTTAGCGAAAATAAATACGCTATCACCGTCGCTGATTTCAGACAGAAGTTCGGGCGATACGGATACGCTGACCGTAATTCCAGCCTGGACAGCGGGCTGTATCTGAGTCACCGACTGCCCCTTAAATTCTTCCATAATGCTCGTTGTGCGTTCGGCGCCAAGCTGCGAGCTTACATCGCTAATCAGTATTTCCAGCTCCTGACTGCTTTCAGAATTCCCGGTGAGCATGGGGCGTAGCGTAAGCCAGTGGCGCAACGCAGCTTCGGGTTCGTTCAGTTGCTGGGCCGCAATGCCGCTTAACCAGAGTGCGCTAACGTGTTTAGGGTCTAATTGCAGCGCCGAATTTAGTGCAGCGGCGGTTTCCAGGGTAAAGACGCGGTCATTCGCCATGGCGCTATTATCCGCGTAACTGACCAGTAAATCAGCGCTAGGTACGGTCAATTTTAATAGCTGTTTAAAACGGGACGCGGCATTTGCAAAGTGCCCCATTCGCGAGTAGGTCTGAGCAAGCAGAAACAAGCCCTGTTGATCTTCAGGGTTTGCATCTACCGATTCTTCAAGGCGTAAAATGATTTCTTCGAGTGAAGGTGCAGCTTTATTGCTGCCAGCCATCATCTCAGAAGAGGCGTCCGGTTCGTAGCTAGACGTAAAACTATACAAGCCTAACGCCAATGCGGGCACCAGAAACAGCGCAATCAGGCTGGTATAGGCGGGTGCGCGGGTAAACTGGTCTTTGAGTTCGGTTGATGTAATCAATTCATCTGCCAACGCGGTTTCAAGGTCAGCGCGCGCCTGTTTATGCTCGTCGTTGCTGATATCACCGGTATCGAAGGCCGAATCAATTTCTTTCGCGCGTTCGTTAGCAATGGCAATGTTTCGTTGCTGAATACTCTCCATTTTGAATGTAGAGTGGCTGTGCAAGGGGCGCCACAACATCCAAAGGGTGAGCGCACAAAGTAAGGTGGCAATAATCCAGAAAACAGACATATTAGTTATCGAGGTATTTACGTGCTGATTTTAGTTGCTCAGCGGTGGGAGCATCCCCGGAAGAGGATTTTCGTCGGATAAAATAAAATAATGCGAACAATGCAAGCAGTAGAAATACGAAAGGACCTATCCAGAGCAAATATGTTGATGTATTAACTGGAGGCCGGTACAACACAAAATCACCGTAGCGCGCAATCATGTAGTCGGTTATTTCATCGTGTGACTTGCCGGATTTGACCATCTCGTAGGCTTTTTCCCGTAGATCCTTTGCAAGATCCGCGTTTGAATCTGCCAGGTTCTGATTCTGGCAAACCAGGCAGCGTAATTCCTTGGTCAGGCGAAGGTATAGTGCTTCCTGGTCCGGGTTGTCAAACTGATGGCTTTCGATGCGAGCGAACAGGCTTAGGGGCAGCAACAACAGGAACAGCGTCAGAAGGTTGAGTTTTTTCATGATTCTTCATTCAATGTTTTAATCAGAGGCAGCAGGGTCTGCTGAATGTCATCCGCGCTAAAAGGCCCGATTTGCTTATAGCGAATCTGGCCATTTTTATCGATAAGGAAACTTTCAGGTACCCCGTAAACGCCAAAATCAATGCCGACATCGCCTTTTAAGTCGTGCGCGATAATAGTATACGGATTGCCAAGTTCGCCTAACCATTCAATCGCGTCATCTCGTTCATCTTTATAATTAAGCCCCACGATCGGTAATAAATTTTGCCGCGCCAGTTCGTTGAGCAAGGGGTGCTCCTGACGGCAGGCGACGCACCACGAGGCCCAGACGTTAAGCAGCCAGGCTTGCCCCTTAAGCTGCTCAGTGCCTATTAGTTGCGCGGCGTCAAATAGCGTGGGCACAGAAAAGATCGGCGCGGGCTGATCGATCAAGGGGGAAGGGATTTCTTTTGGGTCGAGCTTTAAGCCCGCTGCCAGAAAACCAACCAATATGATAAACCCGGCCAGGGGTAACAAATAACGATTCATGCCGTATCAGACTAATGCAGTGTCTGAAGAGGGTTTTGACGAGGAAGATTTGTTTTTCCTGCCAGAGGCCAGTTTTTGAGACGCATTGGCGCGCGCGTCTTTGACCGCCAGCCTGCGGTAGCGTGGATCGGCCGCAGCCAGAATACCGCCGAATGCCATAATCAGGGTGCCGAGCCAGATCCAGCGAATCAGGGGCTTGTGATAGATCCGCACTGCCCAGGCGCCATCCTTACCAATGGGTTCGCCCAGAGCGACGTACAGATCCCGGAAGAAACCGGCATCAATAGAGGCTTCTGTCATGGGCATGCCGCTCAAATAATTGCGTTTCTGGGGTTCAAGGTGGGCAATCGCCTTGCCATTTTTGCTGACATCGATTATGCCTTGCTGGGCTACGTAGTTTGGCCCTTGCGCATTTTTAACTCCGCTGAAGGCGAAGGTATAACCCGCGACATCAAAGGTATCTCCCGCCTCCATGCGAATGTCTTTTTCGACGCTGTAGGCCGAGGTGAGCGTGACGCCAATTATGAAGGTGCCGAGGCCGATATGCCCGAGGATCATGCCATAAAATCCCAGCGGTGCGCTGGCAAAGGGTTTAAATCCAGAGCGCTTATGAAGTCGGTCAAACACCAGACCCAGGCTGGTTAGTATCGTCCAGGCGCCCACGGTCACGCCCAGCGCGGCATTGAGCGAATAATGGGTTTGCAGTAAAGGGCTGGCAAAGCCGATAACGATGCTTAATATGAGGGGAATCAAAAGCTTAGGTGCAATACGGGCGACGGTGTCGCGTTTCCAGCGTGCGTGGGCAGCGATACCGACGATCAAAGCGATGGGAATGGTTAAGGGCACGAAAACATTATCAAAGTAGGGCGGTCCGACAGAAATTTTACCCAGGCCCAGCGCATCCAGTATCAGCGGGTAGAGGGTGCCGAGCAATACACTACAGGCTGCCACAACCAGTAAAATATTATTGAGCAACAGCCCTGTTTCTCGCGAGACGACTTCAAAACGCACGTGGCTGCGAATTTGCGGTGCGCGCCAGGCGTACAGTGCGAGCGACCCGCCGATCACCAGCACCAGGAAAATCAGTATGAACAGGCCGCGCCCGGGGTCAGACGCAAAAGAATGAACCGATGTCAGGACGCCGGAACGGACCAGGAAGGTACCCAGCAGCGACAGGGAAAAGGCGAATACAGCGAGCAATACCGTCCAGGCTTTAAATACCCCGCGTTTTTCAGTAGCGGCCAGGGAATGCATTAGTGCGGTACCCACCAGCCAGGGCATGAAAGACGCATTTTCGACCGGATCCCAGAACCACCAGCCACCCCAGCCCAGCTCGTAGTAGGCCCACCAGGAGCCCAGGGCGATGCCTACGGTCAGGAACAACCAGGCTACGTTGGTCCAGGGGCGTGACCATCTCGCCCAGCTGGTATCAAGGCGCCCGCCTATCATCGCAGCAACCGCAAATGAAAAAGCTACGCTGAAACCGACGTATCCCATGTACAGCATGGGTGGGTGGATGGCCAGGCCGAAATCCTGCAGCAAAGGGTTCAGGTCGCGTCCTTCAAGCGGTATCGGATACAGGCGATCAAATGGGTTCGAGGTAAGCAGCATGAATAACAAAAATCCAATACTAATCATACCCATTACAGCCAGAACCTGCGCCTGAATTTGCTTGGGCATGGATTTGCTAAACAGAGCAACCGCGAGCGTCCAGAGCGCCAATAATAGAGCCCAGAGCAGTAAGGAGCCTTCATGGGAGCCCCAGACTCCGGACACCTTGAATAGCAGAGGTAACTGTGAATTTGAATGTTGTACAACCAGTTTGACGGAGAAATCACTGGTGACAAACGCATAAGTAAGTGAAGCAAAGGCCAAAGCGACCAGTGCAAACTGGGTGATCGCTGCGGGGCGGGCCAGCGATATCCAGTTTGCATAGCCCTGTTTGATACCAATCGTTGGTAATACCGATTGAGCAATGGCTACAATCAACGCCAGCGACAGGGCGAAATGCCCAATTTCAGGAATCATTGGCTCTCTTCCTGCGCCTTGTACATTTGCGCGTTGGCTTGTTTGATTGCCTCGGCAGCCTCGGGCGCCATGTAGTTCTCATCGTGTTTGGCCAGTACTTCACTGGCAACAAAGGTTTTGCCATCCAGTCTGCCCAATGCAACAACGCCCTGACCCTCGCGGAACAGATCAGGCAGGATTCCGGTATATAGTACCGGCACGCTTTTTGCCGTATCGGTGATTGCAAATTGTACGGACAGGTCCTGATCGCTGCGTTTTACGCTGTCATCCACGACCATTCCACCAATTCGAAAGGCCACGCCTTGCGGGGCTTTACCATCCACGATCTGAGTGGGTGTAAAAAACAGGTTGATATTTTGCTGTAGCGCCATCAGGGTCAGGCCGACCGCGACGGACAGGCCTGCTACCAGCAGGATGACCAGATACAGGCGTTGTTTGCGTTTTGCTCGCATATTTAGTTTCGATTGCGTTTGATGTGGCTACGTACATCTCGTAGCAGCTGTTTGCGGCGCATGGCCGGTAAAATAACATTGAGCAGTAAAACCAGTAAACTGATTCCAAAACTGCTCCATACAAAGATGGCATAGCCACCCATATTAAAAAACTCGTTCATGATTTATCCCGGGCCGGCTCATCCATGATGAGATTGGCTACCCACTGAGTGCGTCGCTCGGTATCCAGCAGTTCATTGCGTACACGTAGCAACATAACCGCAAAATAGTAGAGCTGGTAGCCAAAAAACATGATTAACAGGGGAATAAGCATGCGGGTATCGATTGAGGGTGCGTCGAATTTAGTTACGGTAGCGCCCTGGTGAAGCGTGTTCCACCACTCCACCGAAAAGTGAATGATTGGCAGGTTTACCACGCCAACCAGTGCTAGCACGGCCCCTGCGCGTGAACCTGTGCGGCGATCCGCAATGGCATTGACCAGCGCAATATAGCCTAGATACAAAAACAGCAGGATTAGATAGGACGTCAGGCGTCCGTCCCAAACCCAGTAAGTCCCCCACATTGGTTTGCCCCAGAGACTGCCGGTAATGAGCGCCAGCGCAGTGAACGAAGCGCCTAAGGGAGCGCTGGCGCGCGCAACCGCATCGGCCAGTTTCATGCGCCAGATCAGCGTAACCGCGCCGGCCATTGCCATAACCACATAGGTAAACAGGCTCATCCAGGCTGCGGGAACATGCACATAAATAATTCGGAAACTCTCTCCCTGCTGATAATCAGCGGGCGCATAAAACAGGCCCCCGATCAGGCCTGCCAGTAGCAGTATTCCTGCACCCCAGCTAAACCAGGGCAGCGCTTTTTGTGCAAAGCGATCAAAGCGGGCAGGTGAGCCAAAACCGTGAAACCATCGCCAGAAGCGATCGGTCAGGCTGAGGGTGGAGGATGAGGACATATAGCGGTCAAAAATTTATCAGGGCGCGATTATAACGGTTTAAGCTGCGGTATTTGCCGGGCAGTAGATTAAATTTTATCAATGAAGTTCCGCCTTAATCTGGATCAAGTACCGAAAAAATAATGATTCGCATAAGACAAAGAGAAAACTATTCGTGTGTATTGTATTTATTTTTATATAATCATAAATAATGACTAAAGAACTTAGACCAGTGTATTTGACATGCTAAAAGCCGGAAACAGGCTCGTTGGGATACTGTTTATCCTTGCAGGCTCATCTTCATCATGGGCGGTCGATATGTCGCTTGAACGCGTGGCACAGGGAATTAGTTCGCCACTATATGCTACGGCGCCCGCGGGAGACAGTTCGCGGCTGTTTGTGGTCGAGAAAGTAAGCGGGCAGATAAAAATTTTAAATCTCGGCACCGGTGCAGTAAATTCGATACCATTTATCACTATTACGGACATCAGTACCAACAGTGAACGCGGCTTGTTGGGTCTGGTTTTTCATCCCTCGTATGCGTCGAATGGCTTTTTCTACGTTAACCTCACTAATGAAAGCGGAAATACAGAGATTCGTCGTTACCAGGTCTCGTCCAATCCGAATATTGCGAACCTTAATTCAGAAGAATTGATCATCGGATATGATCAGCCTTTTACCAATCACAACGGCGGCTGGATGGGGTTTGGCCCGGATGGCTATTTGTACATTGCTAATGGTGACGGCGGAAGTTCTAATGACCCGGGCAACAGAGCACAGGATCTGCATTCACTCCTGGGAAAGATGCTGCGCCTGGATGTCAGTAGCGATGATTTTCCGACTGACCCGACACGTAATTACGGCATTCCTGCAGACAACCCGTTTAAGGGTGTGATGGTTGACAGTGAGTTGGTCAGAGAAGAAATCTGGGCCTTTGGCTTGCGCAATCCCTGGCGTTCCAGCTTTGATCGGCAGACGGGTGACTTGCTGATCGCAGACGTCGGCCAGGGCGCGCGCGAAGAAGTCAATTTTCAGGCCGCAGGCAGTGACGGTGGGGAGAATTATGGCTGGCGTTTGCGTGAAGGCTTGATCGAAAATCCGGACAGTGTAGCTGGAGGCCCTAAGCCGGCGGGGAATGTCGACCCAATCTATGATTACGAGCGGGGTTTTGGCCTGTTTCAGGGCAATTCTGTCACTGGAGGTTATGTTTACAGGGGGCCGGTGCTTGCGGCGAGAGGCCACTATTTCTTTGGTGATTTTGTCAGCGGTGGAATATGGTCATTACGCGCAGCATCGGGTAGTGCAACGCAACTGACGGATAGAACTGGCCAGCTAGTGCCTGATGCAGGTAACGTGGACAATATCGCCTCTTTTGGCGAAGATGCTCTGGGGAATCTGTATATTATCGATTTTGATGGGGAAATCTTTAAGTTAGTGGGGGATACTAGTGCCGGAGAGGGAAATGGAAATTCGAATGCCGAAAACGAGAATTTTAAAGGTGTAGCAGCGGTATTTCTGTTGCTGGATGAATAAATGCAAAATAAACGCTACCGGCAGGTAAATGACGATAACTGTGGCTGGACACATCTAGCTGGTGAAATGCCGGCCTTTCCTCAGCTGGAAGGCAATCGACAGGTCGACTGGGCCATCGTCGGCGCCGGTTTTACCGGGCTGGCTGCGGCTTACCGTATCGCGGAACTCCACCCGGGTGATTCGATTATCGTGCTCGATGCAGAAAAAGCCGGGCAGGGCGCGAGTGCCAGGAATTCGGGCTATATTGTAGATATCACGCTCAATGACGGGGGTTCCAGTCTGGCCGATGAGCAAACACAACTTGCTAAATCCCGGCTGAATATGGCGGGCCTGAAATTGTTGAAAAATCGTGTCAGGCATTATGACATTGACTGCGACTGGGATGAATCGGGGAAACTGCATTGTGCGGCCGATGTTCGAAATATTCCCAAGTTAAAAAAATTTGAGGGTTTTCTGGGCAGGGCAGACTTGCCACATACGGTTTGGCAAAAAGAGGAATTGGCGCAGCGACTGGGAACAGACCACTACCAGTATGCGGTGCAAACCCATAAAGGCGTACTGGTAAATCCTGCTGCGCTGGTGAAAGGATTGTTAGAAAACCTGCCTGCCTCGGTAATGCTGTACGAGCGATCTCCGGTGTTGAGTATCCAGTCGGACGGGGCGCATCGTTTGACTACGCCCGGGGGCGAACTCACCGCGGACAGGGTGATTGTCGCCGTCAACGCGCTAATGCCGGAGCTTGGTTTTAAACGGGACAGGGTTTTCCCGCTGACCCTCACCGCGAGCCTGACCAGGTCGCTTGATGAAAAGGAATATCAAAGTATCGGTCAACCCGAGCCATGGGGTGTATTATCTGCCAGTTCTATGGGCGCGACGGTGCGTTTGACAAATGATCGCCGAATTTTGGTGCGCAATACGGTTGAATGGTGGCCCGGGCTGGCCATGGGTAAAGCTGCGCTGGAACAAAGGAGCAAAAAAAACCTGCTGGGTCTACGTAAGCGATTTCCTGATCTGCAGAATCTGGATATTGACTACACCTGGTCAGGCCATGTCTGCATTAGCCGTAACTCAAAACCGGTATTTGAAAAAACCAGAGACAATGTATTTCTGGCTGGCTGCTACAACGCCGGAGGGGTGGCGATGGGCAGCCTGTTTGGAAAGTTGATTGTTGATTACGCATCAGGCCATGAATCTGAGCAACTGGAACAGGTGCTGGGACAGGAAAAGCCAGTTTTTATACCACCGCGACCACTGCTTGATATTGGCCTGAAAGCCCGGCTTGCGTGGCAGCGTTACCAGGGGCGAAGTGAGGCTTGAAGGTTCATTACACAGACGCGTTATCCGTAGACTGCACTGAATTAACATTCATCTGATTTTCACCATGCAGCGCCAGACCCGCGCCGGCTTCATCGTAAATATTAAATACGGCGTCTACGCCACTGTTTATTAATTTATCCTGTTCATCAGTGTATTTGGCTAAGGCACTGATGAATCCGGTATAACCCCAGTGCCTGGCGAGTGTGGCGGCGGCAATGTTGGTTTTTACGTTGGGGGTGGCCAGCAAAATCCATTCGATGTCGCAGCTTTTTAGATCCAGTTGCGACCAGAAATCGGTGCTGCCCACATCCGCAAACTCGATATATTGTCCTTCGTCCTGTTTTTGTTTAACCCGTTCTTTATCAAAATCAAGCCCGAGTAATTTAGTGTCGGTGTGGAGTTGTTTATATGCGCCACAGCCAACACGCCCCATACCGCAAATCAATACCTTTATATCATTTAGATCAATATGAGCATTGGAATTTATGGGCGTAGCATGTTGAAAGGAAAGTAAAACCCCCTGGTATCGATCGTACAGGTCTTCAGCATATCGATCAAAAACCGAAGATATAACAAACGACACGGCAACTAACACAGCCATGGCAACCAGCAACTGAGCCGGCAGCCACCCTTTGGCTACCGCCGCACTGGCGACGATTAGCCCGAATTCGCTGAAATTTCCAAGCGCAAGAGCCGCATTGCTCGCAGAATATGTGCGCACCCTGAAGCGAGTAAAAATCAGAAAAAACAGGCCGCTCTTAAAAATCAGCAGCAAAGATAAAATCGCAACCAGCTGCAGTGTAGGCAGCGTGGGCAGGCCGGCGAGGCCGATGCTCAGAAAAAAGCCGACCAGGAACAGCTCTTTCAAACTAAACAGGACCCTGGCGAGTTCCTCTGATTTGGAATGGTTGGCCAGTAGTGCTCCAACCAACAGCGCGCCAAGATCGCCTTTCAGATCGACAGCTTCAAACAACCCCGCGCCACCGATTGCCATGCTCAATCCAAATAAAACCTGTAATTCTCCATGGCCTATTTTACTTAAAATGCGCCTCGCTATATGTCGCCCCGGGATGAGCGCAATCAATAATAACGGCGCCCATATAGCGGGCGTTTTGGCTTCAGAAAGCGCCAAATAGAGAACCGCCGCGAGATCCTGAATGATCAGCACGCCAATCGCAATCTGACCATATCGTGCGCCAAAGTTCCCGCTAACTTCCAGCGCTTTAACTACAAATACGGTGCTTGAAAACGTCAGGGCAAAACTGATGGTCAGTATTCCGGCGATGGACAGGCTGTTTACTAATGGCCAGTCCACCTGCTTTAGCAGCAGTATAAAACATACGGATAGTATTCCAAACACGATCATGTGCATGAGCGTGCCAGCCCATATTTCACGCTGCAGGAGATTACTGATTTTTAGCTTCAGGCCAATCGTAAATAGCAGCAGCGTAATGCCAAGATCTGCCATCTCGTGTAGAAATTCGCCGCCCTGTACTCCCGAATAATTAAGTACGAACCCCGCCGCAAGAAACCCAACCAGAGGAGGCAACCCGAAAACCCGCGCGAGCGCGCCAAACACAAAGGCGATCGCAATCCAGGTTGGATCGCTGTAGTTAATCGAATTAAATAGTAAGTCTGAAATAGTAACGGACCGAAGCAGAAATTAGTCTTGAAGCCTAATTTAAACTAATCTTAATCGCAGCGCTCGTTGCAAATGGTGTGAAAAGCAGGCTCAACAAGGAAAATGCAGCGAGCAGGTATAACTGACCACTCGCGGATAGACCAATAGTAGACGCCTGCACTGCACTGGCGCCAAATATCAGTACCGGGATGAACAGGGGTATAACAAGCAGGCTCAATAGTAGTCCACTACGTTTAATTCCAGCTGTCAGGCCTACGCCTACAGCGCCAATCAGACTCAAGGCCGGGGTGCCGAGTAACAGGCTTAATAACATTGTGCCATAGGCTTGCCCCGGCAGTTGCATCATCATGGCAATGAAAGGCGAAATTAAAATCAATGGCAGACCAGTGACCAGCCAGTGTACAATAATTTTTGCAAGTATCAGAGCGCTGCTGGCATGCGGGCTCAGGATCAGTTGTTCGAGGCTACCATTTTCATAGTCTTCGCGAAACAGGTGATCCAAAGCCAATAAACTGGAAAGTAGGGCGGCAACCCAGATCACACCAGGAGCAAGCTTGCTCAATACCGTGCTTTCCGGGCCGACGCCAAAGGCGAATAGTACGGCTACCATGATAAAAAACATCAGCGGATTGAACAGGGCGCTCTTATTACGATATGCGAGCCTCAAATCGGCGTGCAATTCAGCCAGAAACGCTTGCGAAAGTGATTGTTTCAGCATCATCTTTGGCTATGTCAGTGAAAGCGAAAGGGTCTTCGCTTTGCCAAAATTCAAGCTTTGGTGCGTGGTCAAAATCACCATGCCGCCATTTAATACGTGTGTTTCAATGGTCTTTTCGAAGGCACTGACGCCATCGACATCGATCGCTGTGACCGGTTCATCCAGAATCCATAGCGGAGCGGTGTTCAGACTCAGGCGTGCGAGCGTGACACGGCGTTTTTGACCGGCAGAAAGCTGATGTGCGAGAATATGCTCGTACCCTGTAAGGCCAACTTCTTCAAGCGCCTGTTGAGTTGGTTTGTCGTTACTTTGCCCCAGATATTGCCGGCTGAGTTGCAGGTTCTCGATTGCGGAAAGTTCGGCTTTTAGTCCATTGGTATGGCCGATATATATCAGGTTTTCAAGGTAGCTTTCCCGGTCTATATCTATATTCGTACCGTTCCAGAAAACCTCACCCGTTTCGGGTTGACTTAAGCCGGTCAGTATCCTGAGTAGGCTGGTTTTTCCAGAGCCGTTGGTGCCCTGGATTTGCAGAATTTCACCTGCCTGTATCGTGAAATTAATGTTTGTAAACAGGCAGTCGTAACCTTTTACACACTCTAGTTCTTTGGCTTGAAACATGCAAAAAGTGGCCGGCCTAAGACCTGGATTCTATTGTGCGCGTAGCTAATCGGGCGTAGTGCTCTGCGGAATACGTCAGAAATTCAAGCTCTTGCTGCTTTAGGGTGCGAATTTGTTTTACCGGGCTGCCTACATATAAATAGCCGCTTTCAAGGGTTTTATAGGGCGGGACAAGTGAGCCGGCTCCAACCATTACATCGGTTTCAACCACAGCGCCATCAAGCACGATTGAGCCCATCCCAATCAGGCAGCGATTGTGCAGGGTACAACCGTGCAGCGTTACGTTGTGGCCAACGGTAACGTCTTCACCGATGGTTAACGCTTCTCCACCAGGCTTAGAGAAACGGCTATCATGCGTGACGTGTAAAACCGAGCCATCCTGAATGTTGCTTCGAGCACCAATGGCGATATCGTTAATATCACCGCGTATCACAACCAGTGGCCACACGCTGGCCTGTGCAGCGATACTAACGCGACCGTTTACAAAGGCCATCTCATGGACAAATGCATCGGGGTGAATATCAGGAATGTGCGTTTCGAAAGCTTGAATCATTTTGTATCTCTAAATCCAGTGCAACTAGCTTAGCACTAAAATTGTTCGCGTGAACAAGCTTAACAAATGTCGAAATGCGAGTTTTATGGCAATTGAGCCGCAAACGTCTCGCCGATGATTTGTTGACCGCTGTCATTTGGATGAAATCCATTTGATCCTATATCACTTGCGCTCATAACTGCATTGTTGTCAGCGATACGAACCCCGCCGATGGCTCGATAGCCTGTGTTGATTTTCTTGACGTTGCCGTTGAGGTCGCTGGAAAGTGTGATGGGTGGTAAGGTGCCAATAATACAAATTACGCCATTATCCTCGCATATCTGGGCGAGGGTTTGCATAGCATTAATCGCGCCATCAGCCTCGCCACCGGCACCCAGGGCGTTGTTGGTGCCCAATAATGCCACGATATATCGTGGATTGAGTGAGTCAATCAGTCCCTGAGCTTTGGCCACACCGCCTTCGGCGCTAATGCCCGGGGTGCTGTTGTTATCGACGGGTATGCCGGTTAAGCTGGCAATGATATCCGGAAATGCGATACTGGCATCCTGGCCCACGCCGATGCTGTCTCCCAGTACCACGATCAGGTTTTCCTTGCTGCCCGAACCGCTGGAACTCGATCCTCCACCACATGCAGATAGCAAAGCAGACACAAAGATGATAAATAATCTAATTTTCATGGATATCCTTTTTCGATTGGATATGGTACCGCTGGAGCGGTATCAATGTACAACGTATATTGTGCGGTCGCCGATTCTAGCAAATAAATTCATGTTAAGTTTCCAAAAATTTACCCCGTAGCATGATATATCCTATGGCTTATTTGGTATCATTTCGGTGCGATTTGTTACAGCAATTTCTCACCAACGAATTTGCTCAATGCAAAACGTTTGAATTATAAATTAGTTTACCCTTATCGGAGATTATGACATGACGAATAAAGCGGCCAGGGCCGTGGTATTGTTGAGTGGGGGACTGGACTCCACTACCGTGCTTGCGATTGCACAACAAAGAGGTTTCGACGTATTTGCATTGTCTTTCAGTTATGGGCAACGCCATACCGCTGAGCTTGAATCAGCCAGAGCGGTCGCGCAACAGTTTGAAGTGGCTCGTCACGTGGTGCTTGATATCGATTTGCGGCGCTTTGGCGGGTCTGCACTGACGGATGATATAGCGGTGCCAAAAGGGCGTGATATCGCTCAGATGGCTAAAGAAATCCCTGTGACTTATGTACCAGCGCGTAATACGATTTTTCTGTCCTACGCTCTGGCCTGGGCAGAGGTTCAGTCCGCCGAGCATATTTTTATTGGTGTCAATGCGGTTGATTACAGCGGGTATCCGGATTGCCGGCCCGAATTTATCGAGGCCTTCCAGCGTATGGCAAATCTCGCCACCCGGGCGGGAGTGGAAGGTGAATCGCCGCTGTGTATTGAAACCCCCTTATTGCAGTTGAGCAAAGCGCAGATCATTTTAAAAGGAATCGAGTTAGGGGTGGATTATGCGCTTACCAACAGCTGCTATGATCCGCCGGATTCCGGCGCACCCTGTACTGAATGCGATGCCTGCCTGCTGCGCGCCCAGGGCTTCAGGGATGCGGGTCTGTCTGATCCATTGGTAAATAAATATGCCTGAGCATAAAAATCTGCGCGCTTATACCGTTGCGTCAGCCCGGTTTGAAGCCGCCTGTAAAATAGACTCTCTGCCGGCAGTGCATCGCGCATCCAGGCTTCATGGCCACGGTTTTAGGGTAAAACTACGTGCTGTACTGCCAGCTAACCGGGCACGGTTTCCCGGCAGCGAGGTGGATGATTTACTTGCTAGCCTGCAAACCAGCGTGGCACCATTGGATCATCGCTACCTTAACGAGATTATCCGCAATCCTACCAACGAGAATATAGCCCGTTGGGTTAAAAGCCAACTTCCGCTAGAGATCGATAAAATTGCGGTACAAAGCACACCTTACGAAGGCGTGGATATAGATAAACACGGCGATGCCCATGTATGGCAGCAATTTAGTTTTGAAGCAGCGCATCGCCTGCCGAATGTCGAGCCGGGGCATCAGTGCGGGCGTATGCACGGGCATGGTTTTAAAGTCATATTGCACGCCAGCCAGCAGCTGGGTAAGGCCGATATGGCGGTAGACATGGATGATTTGACTCGCCTTTGGGCAAAAATTGCGCCCGAGCTGGAATTCACCTGTTTAAACGATATACCGGGCCTGGAAAACCCAACCAGCGAACACTTGTGCGCCTGGTTGTGGCAGCGCCTTAAACCCGAGTTAAATGTATTGTCGTATGTTTCGGTATATGAGACCTCGACCGCCGGCTGTCACTTTGACGGACAGAAATTTCGCATCTGGAAAGATTTCAGGTTTGAATCAGCGCTTAAACTGGATGCGGCGACTGAGGGTGATGGTCGCCGCCGTATGCACGGTCATAGTTATCTTGTTCGCCTGCATCTTCAGGCACCACTGGATGCGATGTTGGGCTGGACCATTGACTACGGAGAGGTAAAGGCGCGATTCAAACCATTGTCGGCGCAACTCGATCACTATACGTTAAACGACGTACAGGGCATGGAGACGCCTTCCAGCGCTGGCGTGGCGGCCTGGATACGCCAGCGGCTTGATAAGCGTCTTCCGGAACTGGATCGCGTTGACTGTTTTGAGAGAACCGGCTGCGGCTCCTTATTATCCTGGGCCGAGCAGGGGCCGGCGTTGCCAATTTAGAATAATCGTTAGCAGGCTTGCGCTACATCAAGTTTTAACCGGCGCAGATTCATATACTAGTCAAAGTTTCAACCGTATTGCTTAAATGACTGCGCCTCTAATTGAATTCGACCGGGAGATGATTAACCGCTATAACCATAGTGGCCCCCGTTATACATCCTACCCTACCGCAGTGACATTTCACGAGGGTTACAAGATAGAAGACTATGATGCGGCGTGCCGTGACGGAAATAATGATCCGGTGCCTGCGCCTCTTTCTCTGTATTTTCATGTGCCGTTTTGCGATACCGTATGTTTTTACTGCGGTTGTAACAAAATCGTCACCAAACATAAATCACGAGCTAAGCCTTACCTCGAAATGCTTGATCGCGAGATTGAGATTGTGGGTGCAAAACTTGCAGATGACAGAGAAGTCGAGCAACTACATTTGGGTGGCGGCACGCCCACCTTTTTAAGTGAAGCCGAGATTTCGCACCTCATGTGGAAGGTTCAGTCACATTTTAATGCGAGACCCTCTGAACGCAAAGACTATTCAATCGAAATTGATCCCCGCTCGGTTACACCTCACTATATTCAGGTGCTGGGAACATTGGGTTTTAATCGCTATAGCCTGGGTGTACAGGATGTAGATCTCAAGGTACAAAAAGCGGTGAATCGTGTACAGTCGGTTAAGATGACGCGCGAAGTTTTGAGTGCCTGTCGTGATGCCGGTGCTAAGTCGATCAATATCGATTTGATCTATGGTTTGCCGTTTCAAACGCCCGCCAGTTTCCGTGAAACCGTTGACGTGGTGATTGGCATGGAGCCGGACCGCTTATCAATTTTTAATTATGCTCATCTGCCGGAGATGTTTAAGGCGCAGCGCCGCATCAATGCAGAAGACCTGCCTTCAGCGCAACAAAAGTTAGAGATTCTGCAAATCACCATCAAACAACTGTCTGATGCAGGGTACATTTATATTGGCATGGATCATTTTGCTAAACCAGATGATGAACTGGTTATAGCGCGACAAACCGGACACTTACATCGAAATTTTCAGGGTTATACTACGCATGGAAACTGCGATCTGGTCGCGATGGGGGTCAGTGCTATATCGAATATTCGTGGTGTGTTTAGCCAGAACTACAAAGACGAATTGCGCTATACACAGGCGTTGGGCAATGGCGAACTTCCAATTATGAAAGGTTATATCATGACCGACGAAGATCGCTTGAGAGCCGCAGTCATTCAGCGCATTAGCTGCTATGGAAAACTGGATATCCCGAAGTTTGAATCACGCTATAAAATTGATTTTAAAACGCATTTTCGTCTTGCTCTGGAGGCGTTGCAACCGATGATCGAGGATGAACTGGTGTCTGTAAATGAAACGACGCTGGAAGTGAGCGCAAAGGGGCGTTTGCTGGTGCGTAATATCTGCATGGCATTCGACGAGCACATTCAAAGCGTTGGGAGTGAGCGTTTTTCAAAAGCGATTTAGCTATCGCTATCGAGGCAGACGAGAATTTATTCCATCAAACTCAGCTAGCCCGGATAATTCATGAATTATTCGGCTTAGTTCAAGCGCGTATTGCAGATCCCTCATCCTGCCCACAGGAGCGAAGTGCTAGTTCCTCAAGATCCATAATATGCACATTGCGCCGATCAAATTCGACAATTTGATCATCCTGCAATTGAGAGAGCAGTCGAGAAATAGTTTCAGGCGCCATGCCCAGGAAATTGGCAATGTCGCCTCGTGTCATGCTAAGTGTAAAGTCAATGGCGGAAAAGCCGCGTTTTTTATTTCGATCAGAAATATTCTTTAAAAAGCAGATGACCCGTTCTTCGGCCGGTCTTTGTGCAATGAGCACCAATACCGAATTGTGCGCGCGTACATCATTCGCTATCATGGAATGAATATGTTTTGACACGCTTTTGATGTTCGAACATAAAAAATCAAGATGGCTGCCGGGAACCTTACATACCATAGAGTTTTCCAGCGCAATCACACTGGAGGTATGCGTGGAATCATAGCCATCGAAACCAATCAATTCGCCGGGCATATGAAAGCTGACAATTTGTGCGTCACCGTCTTTGCTGGATACAACGGATTTAAAGCTGCCGGATTTCACAGCGTATAAACCGCCGAATGTTTCGCCAACAGCGTAAAGTTGTGACCCTTTGGTATATTTCTGACCAGTCACTACATTTTTTTCCAGTAACGAAAATTCTGCTTCGTTCAGGCCCGCAGGCAGGCATATATCTGATAGCGCACAAACATCACACGATAAGCTCATTTCTTCTCAATCCTCTGAAATCGGGCAGGTCCCAGGTATACGGAATCCTCGCTGACCGATAGCTTATCATTATCTAACGCCTTTAGCTTGATTTGAAATACTGTGCTACGTACGCCGCCCAAATTTTCCGGATCGATTTTCACACGAATGATGTGATCATGAATGGTGCCGGATTTAATAGCGGGAATGGCAGAGTCCATATCGATGGTTGCATTTTCCAGGCCATCGATACTGACTTCAAAGACGTGCTCGGAATGATCCTTATTCATTATTCTGAGGCGAAACAGGTTTTCAATGTTGCCATCTCCTGAATCACGAAACAGACTGCTACGATCTCGAATAATATCCAGTGCTATAGGGTTGCGATTCGCCAGGCCCCAGCTCACCGCAATGAGCATGCTGGTAATCAGTGCGGCGTAGATGAATACGCGAGGGCGTAATATGCTGTTGTGCTTGCCAGCCAGGCGGTTTTCTGTGGTATAGCGAATGAGTTCCCGGGGGCGGTCCACTTTGTCCATTATGTTGTTACAGGCATCTATGCACAGGGCACAACCGGTGCACTGGTATTGAAGTCCGTCGCGGATATCAATCCCCATCGGGCATACCTGGACACATACCGAGCAATCTATGCAGTCACCCTTGCCGCCATCATCCGGTTTTCGTTTGCCTCGCGCGCGAGACTCCCCCCGTTTCGTGTCATAAGCAATGAGCAGGGTGTCGGGGTCGTACATCACGCTTTGAAAGCGTGCGTAGGGGCACATATAGATGCATACCTGCTCGCGCATTACTGCGCCTAACAGCCAGATCATTAGAGCATAAAAGAAGATCCAGAAGGCTTCTGCTGCACCGATATCAAGAACAAAAAATCGTGGAGTTAAGTCTCGTATTGCCGAAAAATAGCCCACAAAGGTGAAACCGGTCCAAACAGAGAACACAATCCACAGGCTGTATTTCAGGCTCTTTTTCCTGATCTTCTCACTGTTCCAGGGTGATTTATCAAGCTTGATGCGCTGATTCCGACTGCCTTCAACTAATTCTTCGATCCACAGGAGCGCTCGCGCCCAGACGGTTTGCGGGCAGGCGTATCCGCACCAGAGGCGGCCGGCGACGCTGGTGAAGAAAAATAATGCAAGCGCAGCGATAATCATTAATGCAGCGAGGAAAAAGAAATCCTGTGGCCAGATGATCAGGTCAAAAATATAGAACTTGCGATTGGGCAGGTCCCACAGGACAGCCTGGCGCCCATTCCAGTTCAGCCAGGGAAAGCCGTAAAAAATAGCCAGCAGAATAAACACCGAGCTATTTCGCAGCTTGTTAAACAGGCCATAATCTTTGCGCGGATGGATTTTTATATGTTTGGCGTATAAATCAATCCGAGTAGATTGAGGTTTCACAGTTTCAGGATGAGGTTCAGACATGTATGCAGAATAACAAAATTTTAAGCAAATAAAAACGGAGACAGCTTTCACTGCCTCCGGATTGAATCACTGTTACCCGATGTATATTGGGAACAGCAACCCGCTTAATGTGAGAGGCTATATACGTAAGCCGATAGCAGGTGGACTTTATCTTCGCCTAAAAAATCGCCATGCGCTGGCATCACGCCTACACGACCATTTTTAATGGTTTCAATAATCGCGCTGCGTGCGGAGCCGTACAGCCAAACTGAATCGGTTAAATTAGCTGCACCCAGAGCCTGATTTCCGGTCCCGGTAGGCAAGTGGCAGGCCAGGCAAATTTTGCCGTAAACTTGTTTACCCAGTTCAGAGGCCGTTTTATCCACATCGCGGCCAGCCAGTGACATGACGTACTCTGCTACGTTTTCAACTTCATCATCCGTCAATGGTAATCCACCACGAGCCGGCATATTGGCTGTGCGGCCAGTCATAATGCTCGTTTTAATCTGTTCAGGCGAACCGCCCCACAACCAGTTGTCATCTGTTAAATTCGGGAAGCCTATACCGCCGCGAGCATCGGAGCCGTGACAGACTGTGCAGTAGGAGGCAAAGATTCGTTCGCCTGACTTCATCGCATCGGTATTCTTTGCAAGCTCCTGAATCGGTGTCGCTGCATAAGCCGAGTACAGTTGGCTATATTTTGCATCGTATGTCGCGCTCTCCTTCTCATACTGATTTATTTGTGTCCAGCCAAACAGACCCTTATAAGCGCCCAGGCCAGGGTATAATGCCAAATAAATGACTCCGAATACCAGCGTAAACAGGAACATGTAATACCACCAGCGAGGAAGGGGGTTGTCAAACTCTTCGAGGTCTTCGTCCCAGACGTGCCCGGTAGGTTTGATTTCACCTTCAACTTTCTTGATATTATTGGCAAATATCAGCCAGAAGCAAAAGAGGATGCTCAGGATGGTTACGATCGCAATGAGCCAGCCGATAATGGGATGTGTGAAATCTGACATGATTATTCCTTCTCTTTCTCTTTAGTATTATCGTCGAAGGGCAGGTTCGCAGCATCGTCAAAATCGTGCTTGCGTTTGCCGCTCCACGCCCAGATCACGATCACAACGAAAGTGATCGTGACCAGTACGGTTAATATGGTTGCAAAAATAGATAACATCTTAGCGCGCCCTTTTGAGTTCAATGCCCAGACCTTGTAAATAGGCGACCATTGCATCCATTTCGGTGATCTCCTCAAGGCTGGCTTTTCCGGATTCAGTCAGCATGGACTCCAGGGCGCCGTCGATATCGGCGTCTGTATAGGGAATCCCCACCATTCTAAGACCGCGCATTTTTGCCAGTATGTCGCCGGAATTGGCCATCGAAGTGTTCAACCAGGGATAGGCTGGCATCACGGATTCGGGCACTACACTGCGTGGCTGATCCAGATGGACGCGATGCCATTCGTCACTATAGCGACCGCCCACGCGATGCAAATCCGGCCCGGTACGCTTGGAACCCCATAAAAAGGGTTTATCGTAGACAAATTCACCGGCAACGGAGTAGTGACCGTAGCGATCTGTTTCTGCACGAAACGGACGAATCATCTGTGAATGGCAGGTGTTACAGCCTTCGCGGATATATATGTCGCGGCCGGTCAGGCGCAACGCGCTGTAGGGCTTCAGGCCTTTAATTGGCTCGGTAGTTGAATGCTGGAAAAACAGAGGGGTAATCTGTACCAGACCACCGATGCTCACCATAATAAGGGTGAAAACAATGAGGTAAAATACATTGGTTTCGGCTTTTATCTGAAAACTCATTTTCTTATCTCCTGTTATCGGCTTAGTGAGCAGGTGCTACAACAGGGGCGTTATATGCCTTACCCTGCGCGATGGTTTTATACACATTGTACGCCATGATCAGCATGCCGAACAGGAATACGGCCCCACCTACACCACGAACAAAGTAGAATGGATGCATCGCCTGGACGCTTTCTACGAAGCTGTAGGTTAAGGTGCCGTCGGAGTTGACAGCGCGCCACATCAAGCCTTGCATGATGCCGGAGATCCACATCGACGTGATATAAAGAACGACGCCAATAGTGGCTGTCCAGAAATGAATGTTGATCAGCTTCATGCTGTACATTGTGGTGTTATACAGGCGCGGAATGAGGTAGTACAATGAACCCATTGATACCATGCCAACCCAGCCAAGCGCGCCGGAATGTACGTGGCCGATTGTCCAGTCGGTATAGTGTGACAGGGCATTTACGGTTTTAATGGCCATCATCGGACCTTCAAATGTGGACATGCCGTAGAACGAGACCGAAACCACCAGAAATTTGAGGATCGGGTCATCGCGCAGTTTTTCCCATGCGCCGGATAAAGTCATGATGCCGTTGATCATGCCGCCCCAGGAGGGCGCCAGCAGGATCAGTGATAAAACCATACCCAGGGATTGGGTCCAGTCGGGTAGCGCCGTATACATCAGATGGTGCGGGCCAGCCCAGATATAAGTAAAGACCAATGCCCAGAAGTGCACTACGGATAAACGATAGGAGTAAACCGGGCGCCCGACCTGCTTGGGGATAAAGTAGTACATCATGCCCAGGAACGCGGCTGTGAGGAAGAAGCCTACCGCATTATGGCCGTACCACCATTGAATCATCGCATCCTGAACCCCGGAATAGATGGAGTAGGATTTGGTCCATGTGATTGGGATTTCAAGGTTATTGACGATGTGCAGCATCGCAATGGTGATGATATAAGCGCCAAAAAACCAGTTCGCAACATAGATGTGCTTAACCTTGCGCATCATGATAGTGCCAAAGAAGACAATGGCGTAGGACACCCAGACGATGGTAATCAGAATATCAATGGGCCATTCAAGTTCGGCATATTCCTTTGAAGAAGTGAAGCCCAGCGGTAAAGTGATCGCAGCCAGGACGATAACAAGCTGCCAGCCCCAGAAGGTAAATGCCGCGAGCTTCGGTGCAAATAATGGCGTATGACAGGTGCGTTGTACGATGTAATAAGAGGTTGCAAACAGAGCGCTACCTCCAAATGCGAAAATCACAGCATTGGTATGCAGCGGGCGAAGGCGACCAAAAGAAAGATAGGGTATGCCTTCGAGCATGTCCGGAAAGACTAACAGAAAGGCGATAATCACGCCAACCAGCATGCCTACTATTCCCCAGACTACCGACATGACCGCAAACTTGCGGACCACATCGTAGTTATACGTTTGCGCTGAATTCATCGCAGTTCCTCAATTTAAAAAGTAGTGTTTATATTCTTTGAATGCCGTTCAATGTTGCTTTGAACGAAGGCTCTAGTTTATCGAAATTCTCACAAGAATTAAACCAGTGCGTGAATCCGCAGAACTATAGCGAACGAACGATGGCCAGCCTTGATTTACGTCAAGTTTGGATTTCAATACGAATTATTTATTAGTTTGAAATTATAGTTGCCTGACAGGAAGGTTTTGTCATCGCCTCGACAAATAGTCCGCAACCGCATTGATATCATCATTGCTGAAGTTCTGTAGTATCTGAGCCATCGCAGGGTCAGAGTTTTTGCGGATGCCATCACGTATCCAGCGAAGTTCTCGAACCAGATACGGATAGTGCTGATTGCTCAGGCGCGGGTAAAAGAGTTCTGCGTTGCCCTGTGCCCGCTCGCCATGACAGGAAGTGCATTGCTGGAGATATAGTGTCTCACCGTTTTGCAGTTGCTTGCCAGAGCCCGTTACGGGAGATGGGTTGAGCGGCAGGGAAGCAGCATACGCCGCGATATCAGCCATGCCCTGCAATCCCCCGAGGGTTTCCAGGTCGCTAAATGCATACATCGTCGGATTGATACGTTTTTTAGATTGAATATCCAGCAACTGCTTCAAAATAACGCGTTGATGCTGACCCGCAATCGATGGATATTCCCCTTGTTGCTGGCCGAATCCATTTTCGCCATGGCAGGCCGCACACAGCGGGTAAATTTTTGTTCCTGCTTCTGGATCAGGTGTAAGGGCCACGGCTTCGGCCAGCGTTTTACTGATTTCAGCGTAAACCGGGGAATAAAATATCAGCGAAGCTATAAGCAGGGAAGCGCTTGAAAATGAGAAAAAAGAAAACATATATTAATATATTATTTATTACTTATTTGACGTGGGTCATAGCATACTATAGCTGCAACGTTATAATCTAGCATGTAAACTGTTTTACTCACTAATTTAAGATGAAAAACTACTCCTCTGCTATTTCGTGGTTTATCGCCGTAGCCTTTTTTTTGGCGCAAGGCTACAGTGCCGCACAAGATAGTGAAATTTTACCATTTGATCTGCCCGGTGGTGATATCGTCGATATTCGCCTGTACAAGGCGGATGGAGACAAGCTATTGCTTGGCTTTGCCTGCGACGAAGGTACAGGGCAGGCTGCTATGGATGCGGCGTCAGTGTTATCAGATACCGAAATGGAAATCTGGATGCCTGATTTACTCAGCGCACATTTTCTGCCCAAACTCAAAAGTTCACTGGCTGAAATTCCCGCTGAAGATGTGGTTGCACTGATCAATGCGGCAATCGCATCATCAGACAAGCAGGTTTACCTTATTTCCAGTGGCGGTGGCAGTACCGTTTTACTACGCGGCCTGGTGCAGTGGGAGCAGGAAAACCCGGACAGACTTGATGCGTTAAGCGGTGTGGTTTTGTTATACCCACGATTAAACGCTACACCTCCTGAGCCTGGAAAAGATCCGGTATATATTGATGCCGTTGGTCAAACTCGAACGCCAATCGCCATACTGGAAGGTGCCCGGACTCCGAATAGTTGGGCATTATCAGCGCTAAAGGAAAAGATGCAGGCCGGTGGAAGCCTGGTTACAACTGCGTTGATACCCGGTGTCCGTGGCTTTTTTTATGAACGTGATAAGCAAAATTTACCCGAAAATATTGCCACTTCCCAGTTGGCAGGACTGGTGCGCGCAAGTGTCGTCAAACTCAAATTATTAACACAATGAACTGTGTGGAACCGGATGGCTGTAAACCAGTCTAAATATAAAACTTTATTTATTAGAGATTGATCGTGAAAAAATTTATCCTGTTAATTGCCGTAAAAGTACTGGCCCTGAGTGCGTTAATTGGCGTTGTGGTATATACCATGATGCCCGCCGGCGCAGCTGAATTAAAGCCTTTTGACGGGGCAACGCCTGCCTTGAGGCTAAATACCCTGCAAGGCGAGGCAGTTGACCTTGAGCAGTATAAGGGTAAACTGGTTATGGTGCAGTTCTGGGCGACCTATTGCACCCCTTGCCGTATTGAAATGCCCTCGATGAATCGCCTGCAAACTAAATTGGGCGAAAACTTCGTGATTCTGGCTGTAGATATGGGTGAAGAAGCGGCGGAAGTACAACAATTTGTAGATGAAGTAAAACCAGAATTCACCATTTTGATGGACGAAGACGGAAGCGCATTGGCCGAATGGAAGGTGTTTGCTGCGCCCGCGACCTTTATTGTGGATCCGGCGGGGAAAATTCAGTATACGATGTTCGGGGCAACCGAATGGGATTCAGATGAAATGGTCGTAGAACTTCAGGCTTTAATGCAGCGAGATCTTAGCATAACCCGGACGACGAGTAAAAATGATTAAAATTTCCCTGCTCAGCGTTACAAATCTTGTGTATAGCTAGTGTTTAAAACAGCATGGCACTCAGAGCTTAATTTGCTATGTTCATTCCCATCATTGGCGTATTGAATAAGCGATAGAGTAAGGATATAGCGATGGCTAGCAGTACCCAGCGCATAGCTGCCCGCCAACGGGCCTGGTTCAGGTATTTGCCGAGCCACTGACCGGCCAGTACGCCAGCAATTGATACGGCTAGCAGGATTATGCCCTGTCGCTGCCACTCGTAGTTCAGAATATTGAGGCTGCCAAACAGGGCTAACTGAGTTAATTTTGCAGTCAGGAAACAGCTGTTAAATAGTACGATACTTTGCTCGCGAGATAAACGATTGTATAAGGCAAAGATGATCAGGGCCGGCACGCCCGCATTGACCGTACCCACCAGTACACCCGTTATCAAGCCGGTCACGATTATGCCTCGTGGCTGGATGCCCGGATTAACATGGTTTAGGTGGTTACGGTAGTCTAACCACAGGAAAAGTAAGATAACCATCGCCAGTAAAATTCGAAATAACTCCGGATTAAAATAGATGATGAAAAAGCTGCCGATGAGGGTGCCGGCGATCATCGCCGGCAGTATTTTGATAAGCGGGCGTAGTGCTCGCCAGGGAGCAGATTGTCGGGCGATCATCAGAATATTTACGCCCAGCGTCGGAATGAGAGTGAGCTGAATCGCGCGCATTAAGCTGCCGTTCCAGGCTAAAAGCGGCGTAGACGTCATTGGGAACCCCAGGCCCAACGCACCGTGCAGCAGGGCAGCAGAAAAAATGATTACTATTTCAGACAAATCAACAGAAGCCTGTAAGCATTAAATTCGGGTTAAAACAACGCCACCGGGCGGATGGGAGGGCAGGGCATATGGTTCTTCATGGCGTGCATTATATCCGGATGTTTTGTAAGCGGTTAAGGAACCTGGACATGAAAAGCCCCAATGTGTTGATGTCTAACGTGCCAGTTTTCTCAATTAACAGACCG
>JAUVBY010000168.1 GCA_030590945.1 Gammaproteobacteria bacterium
CAAGACGAAGACAAGTTACTGTATTGCTCATTTTGCGGCAAAAGTCAGAACGAAGTTCGTAAACTCATTGCAGGGCCCTCGGTCTTTATATGCGATGAATGCGTTGACCTGTGTAACGATATCATTCGCGAAGAGGCGGATGCTGAGACGGGTGAAACCAGCTCAGAGCAAGCCACACCCTCCCCACAGGAGATTCACGCCATCCTGGATGACTATGTCATTGGGCAGACCGACGCGAAAAAAGTCCTGTCGGTCGCGGTCTATAATCATTACAAACGCATTTTCAACGAAAATAACAGCGACGACGTCGAATTGTCCAAGAGCAATATCCTGCTCATTGGCCCCACCGGCACAGGCAAAACATTGCTCGCTGAAACCCTGGCCCGCCAATTAAACGTACCGTTTACCATGGCGGACGCAACAACGCTTACCGAAGCAGGTTATGTGGGCGAAGATGTAGAAAATATCATTCAGAAATTGTTGCAAAAGTGCGACTATGATGCCGAGCGCGCACAAATGGGTATCATCTATATCGATGAGATTGACAAAATTTCGCGAAAATCGGACAACCCGTCTATCACACGAGACGTTTCCGGCGAAGGCGTGCAACAGGCATTGCTCAAACTCATCGAAGGCACCGTAGCCTCCATTCCTCCGCAAGGCGGGAGAAAACATCCGCAGCAGGAGTTTGTTCAGGTCGATACACGTAACATCCTGTTCATCGTTGGCGGCGCGTTTGCCGGCCTTGAGAAGGTTGTCCAGCAGCGTACTGAAAAGTCCGGCATCGGTTTTGGCGCAGACATCAAAGACCGCACCGCCGAGGATCGCTCCGGCGAGCTTCTGAACAACCTCGAGGTTGAAGACCTGGTACGCTACGGCCTGATTCCTGAATTTGTCGGTCGCCTCCCGGTGCATGCTGTACTGGAAGAGCTCGATGAAGAATCGTTGATGCGCATTCTGCTTGAGCCTAAAAATGCACTGGTCAAACAGTACCAGAAACTCATCGAATTTGAGGGCGTTGAACTTGAGTTTCGCGACGATGCACTCAAGGCAATTGCACATAAAGCCAAGGATCGAAAAACCGGGGCGCGCGGACTACGCTCCATTATTGAACGCGCCCTGCTTGATACCATGTACGAACTTCCTTCGCTCAACGGCGTTAAAAAAATCATTATCGATAAGTCTGTGATCATAGAGGGAACGCGTCCATTGTTTGTCTACGAAGAAACCAAACAAAGAGCCAAAGCCTGATTCAAGACCCCGATTCGACCATCCGGGGACTGCCGCCTGTTATCGGGCCACACCCTGAAATTCTGATTCTGGGCTCCATGCCCAGCGTAGCGTCACTCGAAAAACAGGCATATTACGGCAACCCTCGCAATGCCTTCTGGCCACTGATGGCAAAGTTGCTCGGGTTTAAGTTAAGCGAAGAATACACGTCTAATGTCGCTCAATTACTGCGCAATAACATCGCTGTGTGGGATGTAATCGGTGAATGCGAACGCCCGGGCAGCCTCGATAGCGCAATCGTCAAGGGCAGCGAACGAATGAATCCAATTCCAGAACTGCTCACCGATTTTCCAGGCCTGAAACGGATTGGCTTAAACGGAGGCACGGCGGGTAAACTATTCAAACGTCATGTCCTGCCAGCACTTGATACCAGCCATTTCACAATATTTAATCTGCCTTCTACCAGTCCGGCGAACGCAGGCATGAATTTCAACGCCAAATGCGATGCCTGGCGACCATTGATTCAATAGTTGAAGGCAGGGCTTCAATTTACGACGAAACCTGCTTATTCATAGAATACCCCTTCCATTTCCCGGCGCACGACCGCATCATAGCCTCATAAACCAACTGCTTTCTACGATATGACCTCCGCCATTAGAATACGCGATCTCAAAAAGACCTACTCCGACGGCTTCGAAGCACTTAAAGGCATCGATTTGACGGTCGAAGATGGTGATTTTTTTGCGCTGCTTGGCCCGAATGGCGCAGGCAAATCAACCACCATCGGCATCCTGTGTTCTCTGGTGAACAAAACTTCCGGCAGTGTAAACATCTTTGACACCGATATTGATATCGATTTTGCAAAAGCTAAAAGTTACCTGGGCATCGTACCCCAGGAAGTTAATTTCAGCGTGTTTGAAAAGCCCTGGCAGATCGTACAGCAACAAGCTGGTTATTATGGTCTGGAGGGGTCAGTCGCAGCCGAGCGAACCGAACTGTATTTGCGCAAACTGGGCTTGTGGGAGAAACGTGATTCCATATCACGAACGCTGTCTGGCGGCCAAAAACGACGCCTCATGATCGCGCGCGCGCTGATCCATCAGCCACGCGTATTGATACTGGATGAACCCACCGCTGGCGTTGATATCGAAATCCGGCGTACTATGTGGGATTTTCTTAAACAGATCAATGAACAGGGTACAACCATCGTGCTCACCACACATTATCTTGAAGAAGCGGAAAACATGTGCCGGAACATTGCCATTATTGATCATGGCAGTGTCGTGCATGATTCCAGCATGCGCGCGCTGTTACGAGGCCTGAAAACGGAAACCTACGTGCTCGATGTTGAATGCGAGGCGGTAGCCCTGGCGCCAGAACTTCACTGGCGAAATCGCGACGCATGCAGCATCGAAATTGATGTCCCCAAAGGAGAAGCACTGAACGATACCTTTAGCAGGCTGAAGCAACAGGGTATAAAAGTCACCAGCATGCGCAATAAAAGTAATCGCCTTGAGCAATTGTTTCTGGGATTGGTCGATGACAATACCAGCTCATCCTCTGAAATCACTGGAGAGACAGATAAATGAGCTTTAACAAACCCCTGAACTGGATCGCGCTCAAAACACTTACTACCAAGGAAGTCGTTCGCTTTACCCGCATCTGGCAACAAACTATTTTGCCTCCCGTCATTACGACCACGCTTTATTTCATTATTTTCGGGAATTTGATCGGGCCCAGGATTGGGAAAATGGGCGGCTTTGACTACATGGATTTCATCGTACCCGGCCTGATTCTAATGGCTGTAATCACGAATAGTTATGCAAATGTGGCATCATCTTTTTTTAGTGCAAAATTCCAGAGCTCGATCGAGGAATTACTGGTCACCCCTACAGCCAACATCACCATTCTGTTGGGTTATATCGCTGGTGGCGTGGCACGCGGAATCATGGTGGGCGTGGTAGTTACACTGGTTTCCCTGTTTTTCAGCAAACTGCAAATTTATAATCTGACGGTACTGGTCAGTATCATAATTTTAACATCAACCCTATTTGCGCTAGGCGGGTTTACCAATGCGCTCTTCGCGAAAAAATTTGATGATATCTCGATAGTGCCTACCTTTATACTGACCCCCTTTACTTATCTGGGTGGCGTGTTTTATTCGATTAAATTATTACCTGATGTCTGGCAAACGGTCTCCCATTTAAATCCAGTTCTGTACATGATAAACGCGTTCCGATATGGCTTTCTGGGCGTTTCAGATATCTCTCTCTGGACGTCCTACACGATCATTATCGGTTTTATCATTGCCTTATTTCTGATAAATTTGCGTCTGATCAGCACGGGTTACGGCCTGAGAAGCTGAAACGTACCCGAGGGGTCTTTGTGAAGTATTTATACTTGCATATTCACCTTTCTCGCGTATAATCTAATATTATTAAATACTAATACAGACTCATCATGCCTTGTGACCAAATTAAACAGATTCTAAAAGACGGCGGCGCTTTACTGGATGTCCGGAGCCCCCGGGAGTTTGCGGGTGGCGCCCTGCCTGGCGCACAAAACGTGCCGCTTAACGGCATCGCCAATGCTCTGAAAGACTTGCCTAAGGACCAGCCCGTGCTGTTGTATTGCCGTTCAGGAGCGCGCAGCGGAATGGCACAGCGCTTTTTGGTTCAGGAGGGTTTTGAGGCGCACAACATTGGTGGCTATTCCCAGTTTGCGCATTGTTAGTGCGTAAGCCCTACCCCCCAATATACGACATTTCCACTTTCTGACGCGCCGGGCTCTGATGGCTGCGCAATTCTGAATACCGGTCTGCGCGTACCGACCACAAATGTTGAATAGACTCAAACAGGGAAACATCAGAATCCGAAGCACGCAGCAATCCACGTAAATCGACACCGCTACCCGCAAACAGGCAGGTATAAACCTCGCCAATCGCCGATAGGCGCGCGCGCGAACATTCCCCGCAAAATGGCTCTGAAACCGAGGAAATAATGCCGAACTCCATCGGCAAACCAGACAGCTTCCAACGTCTGGCCACCTCCCCTCGATAATTCGCATCCAGTGCTTCAATTGGGTAGCGTGTCTCAATTAACGATTTTATCTGCTGTGCTTTAAACACGTCTTCGTTTTGCCAGTCGTTGGTATTGCCCACGTCCATATACTCTATAAACCGCAGCACCACATCCTTGCCAATGAAGTATTCCAACATGGGCAGTATCGAAGATTCATTGCGGCCGGCCTGGACCACCATATTTACTTTAACCTGATCAAACCCCGCCTGACACGCATTCTTTACGCCAGAAAGCACGTCTTCTACCGGATAACCGACGCCGTTGAGTTGACCAAAGGTCTTTGCATCCAGCGCATCCAGGCTAATATTGATGCGGTTAATTCCCGCTTCACGCAAAGTAGTGGCGCGCTTTGCACTGAGCAAAGATGCGTTAGTCGTCAAACTAAGGTCCTGCAATCCATCAATCTGTTTCAGGCGCTGAATCAGCGATTCGAGGTCCTTCCGCACCAGCGGCTCGCCACCGGTCAGGCGAATTTTCACCACTCCCAGCTCCACAAATACACGCGCTACCTGCTCGATTTCTTCAAACGTCAGCAGCTCTTTGCGCTTCAGAAACTGATGATCGCGCCCGTATTTATCTTTTGGCATGCAATAGCCACAGCGAAAATTACAGCGATCCGTCACGGATATACGCAGGTCACGTATCGGGCGTTTAAGTTTGTCGAGTAGCATGTGAAGGATTGTAGCAAAACTATCGATCCACCATAAGCCATGAATGTTACAATAAGCGTGCGTTGCCTGCGGTGTGCGTGAGCGAGTCTTAATCCCTTAGAACCTAATGCATATCCCGGGGGCAGTGATTGCGGAGGGGGTGAGCATGTCCGTGTCGCCTTACAACAGGCTTCAGCGGAAAGCCCGAACCAATGCCGGCGCCCCCACTTGAACCTCCAGGTTCAAGGTCCAGATTAGCCACGGCACTGGCGGGCAACGCACCTGTATCTACTCTAATTGCACCTCAAACAGGCCATTTCGGCGTTTTCAAATTGCTCATTTACGGAACGTAAACTTCGCTATTTGAACCTTGAACTCGCCTGTAACCTAATTATGGACGTCAAAAAC
>JAUVBY010000099.1 GCA_030590945.1 Gammaproteobacteria bacterium
AATCACCGATGGTGTTTTTCCAGTTGGCGTTCGCAACATCTACGGTATTACCCACTGCAGGTAATTTACCGTTTGCGTCCTGCGCGCGATCACCTGACCAGGCTACGTCGTACACTTTTTCCTGGGTATTACCGTCGGCATCTTGCCAGCCTTTTACGATTTGTATTCGATCCAGGTTGGCGCCAATTGGGTCGCGCAGTGCGACTACCATGAAGATGGGTGTTGTTGCGCCCTCAGGTCTGGCGCGCAGATCGCCCCCCATGGGCACGCCCTTTGCGTAACCCGCATTGGCCGGGATACGTGAGTTCAAATCCTGTTCAGTATATTCCCAGCCGCCAAACAGGCGCACACTCATGCGTGGGCCGGTGGTGCCGTACACTTCTTTACGCTGCATTGCATCGAAAATTGCCGCGCGTGTATTCTCGGTGGCCCATACCGCGGCCAGCCCGGAGGCGACCATCTGCCAACCCATGATCTTTCCGTTTTCATTTTCCATGAAAGGGTGTGCCATGCGGCTCGACTTGGGTTCGTAACCGGTATGCTTGCCAAAGAAATTGTCTTCCTCAGCGGTTGCCAGCGCTGTGTGGCTGTCGGTCGCGCCGATCATGCCGAATTTGTAGGGGTTGGTGCCCAGACGGGTCTCAAGGGCCAGGCCTCTTTTAAGGGCTTCGCGAGCATATTCACCGGCCAGCATGTCGTTGGTTTTGGCAACGGAAACATCAAGATTTCCGATAGCCCAGGTCTCATAATCAGCAAATTCGTCGTCCGGTGAAAGGAAGGGGTGGGCCTCGCCATCGCCCTTGATCTGGGTTGCTTCGTAGAGCGGTTCCCATTTTGCGCGCTGTGTCACGTATTCTTCGTCGAGTTCGGCTCCGTTCCATTGTGCTTCCAGCGGGAACATAATGCCGTTTGAAAGATTGCCGTTATGTGCTATTGCCAAGATCTCTCCCTTGGTTTGCTGTTCATAGTTGGCCAGGTACTTCCATAGATCGCGCGGGTCGGGGCTGCCTTGTGGTGCCGTCATGGTGAAGGGTTCGACCTGCCTGGCTCGGGTCGCGCCATCGCGCATTAAAACAACGCGATGCATATTGTTGCCCTGGATCAGGGAAGTCCACTCAAATCCAATAAAAGCGGTGAATACGCCCGGGTTATTGAATTCCTCGGCGTCATCGATGACGCTTTCCCACAGGTTTTTATATAATTTCGAACCCGGCGAATATTGTGCAAACATCTCCGGTTCAATCTGGTCGTTCGAAAAGGCAGTAATCAAATCGAGAGAGGCCTTTACAGACTCATCGCCTCCCGCCTTGAGGCCTTTTATCCAGGCCGCGGATTGTTCATAGGCCATTAATTCCGGTTTGCCTCTGGCAATGTCGCCAAAAAGGCCCATTCCGTCGGAATGGTCGGTCACCGCTAACCAGTCCAACGGGCGTGACAGGCGTACCGCCTGGCCGGTTGAGGAGATCACTTCATCGCCGCGCGCGAAGCGATAGGCATCGTCAGGAGAGAGGCGATTGCCAAACAGGCCGGCGTCCATCGATAGCGTAGTATGCAAGTGTGAATCACCCCACAAAGGGCGCTCAGGTATGCTGCGTTGGGCATAGGGTGAATACACTTTACCCGTGTACGCGGTATTCAATAAATCGGGTGTCGGGGTGCCAAAATCCTGAGCAAGCCCGGGCTGAGCGCTCATCAGGGTGGCAATGAAAATGGCGGCAAGTGGCTTATTAATCATTGGATTTACCTTATTTTCCTGAAATTTAATTGTGCTGACTGAATATACATATTCTGGTGCTGGGTACACTACTTCAAGCCCCAGTTTGCTTTATGTGTATTATGACATATATGAGGTAACCATATCACTCAGAAAAATACAGATAGCCTTAACTAAGGCCCTCGCATTGTGATAAATTACGCCCCGATTATGTATTGGCATTCGTGTCTCGATTTCAATGGTCAAAAGCCGGAGAATCTTCGAATTACCCTGAATATCTGAACGCTATTCAGTCGTTGCCCGAAGCCTTCCTAATACTACGTTAAGGATGGTCGCGCTAGAGTCTGCGCTTGCCCGGGTTTGCCGATACCATGAATTTAGTTGCTTCTGAATTTGGATTGCCGTCTTGCAATCTCAGGGCTGATTTTATTATTTTGCTGGATACTGCTACATGTTTAAAAAGCTAGCTGGTTATTTCTCCAATGACCTTGCGATTGACCTTGGTACAGCCAATACACTCATATACGTAAGAGGAAAGGGAATTATTTTAAATGAGCCTTCAGTGGTGGCAATCCAGCACGATGGCCGCGGCCAGAAAAAAGTGCTCGCAGTGGGTACCGAAGCCAAAATGATGCTGGGCAGAACGCCCGGCTCAATCCAGGCGATCCGGCCCTTAAAAGACGGTGTCATCGCGGATTTTAATATCACCGAAGTGATGCTCAAAGATTTCATCAAAAAGGCACAGGAAAACCGCTTCTTTTCCAGCCCGCGTATTATTATTTGCGTTCCCTGTACCTCAACCCAGGTGGAGCGACGTGCGATTCGTGAATCAGCGGTTAGCGCTGGCGCTCGCGAAGCCTATTTAATCGAAGAGCCGATGGCCGTCGCCATTGGGGCCAATTTGCCGGTCGGCGAGCCCACGGGTTCTATGGTGGTTGATATCGGTGGTGGCACCACTGAAGTTGGCGTTTTGTCTCTGGGCGGCATGGTATATGCGAATTCTCTGCGCGTAGCGGGAGATAGTTTTGACGAAGCCATTATTAATTATGTGCGTCGTCGTCACGGGGTGTTGATTGGTGAGGCAACCGCCGAACGCATCAAACAAACCATTGGCACGGCGTGGTCCGAATCTGAGTTTATGGAAATGGAGGTCAAGGGCCGTGATGTGACGGAAGGCATGTCACGCAGTATTGTAATTACCAGCACTGAAATCCATGAGGCAATTTCTGATTCTCTGGATCAAATTGTACAGGCAATTCGCCAGGCACTGGAAAAGACACCACCCGAACTCAGCGCTGATATCGGTGAGAAGGGAATGGTGATTGCCGGAGGCGGTGCCTTGTTGCGTGACATGGATCAACGCCTGATGCAGGACACCGGCCTGCCAGTAGTGATTGCTGACGACCCTCTGTCCTGTGTGGCACGCGGCTGTGGGCGCGCATTGGAGGAGATGGACACTATTGGCAACGTATTTGCCTACGATTCCTGAACCTCGCCCGAGCGATAAACGCGTTCGTTTATGCCGGGCATAAGCGGCCGGGTAAGCTGGTAATAATTCGGGCTATGAATAACGCTGAATTCTGAATATTCAGTCGAGCAGGATAACATTGAATTACCTATTTATTGCATTGATAGTAAACTCATTATTAATTACTGGTTCGCGTGTCTAGCCATATTTTCACACTACTTTATCGTTTTGTATTTGTCGCAATCCTTACGATTGCGTTAATTATATTAGACCATCGTACGCGCTACTTCGACTGGACGCGCAGTGTTTTATCCAATGTCAATACGCCGTTTAACGGCATGTTAACGGCGCCGGTTCGGATGGGTACCTTTTTCCAGGATTACTGGCCAAACCAGAAATTACGTCAACGCGTCGAAGTGTTAGAGGTGGAGAATCAGTGGTTACTCGCCAAGGTACAAAAATACGACGCGCTGGAAGTTGAAAAAAATCGCCTGCTCGTATTGTTTTCCGCCAGCCAGGCACGCGGAGTTGCCAACTTCAAATTAGCGCGTATTATCCGTACGGATTTACAGGGGCCCTATGACCAACGTATTGTCATTGATCACGGCTCACGTGACGACGTCAAACTTTCTCAGCCTGTTATTGATGTCAATGGCATAATCGGCCAGATCAGTAAAATCGCTTATAACCATAGTGTGGTGACCGTGCTTACGGATGCCAGCCATGCCACGCCGGTGGAAGTGTTACGTAATGGTTTACGCGCAATTGCGCGTGGTACTGGCGAGAGCCGGGTATTGCAAATCCCCTTTTTATCGTTTCAGGCTGATATCGAAGAGGGTGATGTGCTGGTGACCTCTGGTCTGGGTGAAGTGTATCCGGCTCGTTATCCGGTTGCCGAAATTAGCAGTATACAACGCATTGCAGGCGAACCATTTTTAACCATTGAAGCCAGGCCATACGCGGAAATTGATAAGATTAAAAATATTTTGTTGCTGGATCAACCTTTGCTGGAACGGCGAGAGACAGTTCCAGACGATCTGGAAATAATCGAAAGTAGTGAAGATAAAGAGGCTGTGCCTACGGGCGAAGCGCCAATACAAATCGCGCCACAGGTCACATCCGAATCACAATGAATGCCTCTAATGCAGGACACGAAAGGAAACCCGGCTGGGTATATATCATTATTACAATGATACTGGCAGTGATGTTGACCGTGATACCGGTGGCCGAATCAGTCAAATACTACTGGCCGGACTGGATTACCCTGGTGGTATTTTACTGGGTCCTGGTATTACCAGCGCACCTGGGAGTTATGTTTGGCTGGATAAATGGCCTGATCGAAGATATTATAAGTTTTTCCCTGCTGGGTCAGCATGCTCTTGGTAAAGCTCTGACCGGTACAGTGGCCGCAATGGGGGCCAATAAATTTCGCCTGTTCAATTTCTTGCAAAAGATGTTTTTGGTCTTCTTTTTGCAATCGATCAGTATTGCGATATCGGCATGGACCAATCATCTGGCATTTAATGCGCCCGTTCTCCTTCAAATGTGGAAACCGGCATTGACAACTGCGCTAATGTGGCCGCTAGTTTCCTTTCTAATAGATCAATTCGACCCGAGGTATAACTCGTGATTGTGCTGTTGATCACAGGCTAATGGCGTCACTCCAGGACAAGCCCGCCATTCGTGATCACCTGCGCGAAGCGGCGATTGTGCAATCGCGTCTGGTGATGATTTCATTTCTGGTTTTTCTTCTGGCGATTATCCTGATTGCACGCCTGGCCTATCTGCAAATTAACCAGTACGAAAAATTTTCAACGCTGGCAAACGAAAACAGGGTTGATACCCGCCCGATAGCGCCGGTGCGCGGGCTGATATATGACCGTGATGGTGATCTCCTGGCGACCAATGAGCGTGCGTACAATCTGGAAATTTTACCACGCAAGGTGAAAGACATGGATGCCTTGATTGCGTCTATTCAGAAGTTGATTGAACTTAGTGAAGAAGACATAGCGCATTTTTTGAAACTTGTGAAATATCGTCCGGGTTTTGAACGACAGGTATTAAGGGCTAATCTGAGTGAGTTTGAGGCAGCGAAATATTCAGCGCACCAACATGAACTGGAAGGTAGTTATCTGGTGGCGGCGCTGCAACGCCGATATCCCGAGGGGGAATTGATGGGGCACGTGCTGGGATACGTCGGCCGAATAAACGACCGGGACGTTAAACGCATTGATAAGCAGGCTTATGGCGGGACGCACTACATTGGGAAGCTGGGGATTGAAGAGCAATACGAAGATATACTGCTCGGTGAAGTGGGCTCAAAAGATGTAGAAACCAACGCGCATGGTCGTCCGGTTAAAACACTTTCCAGAACCTTACCAAAAAGAGGAAAATCACTGTATTTAAGCCTGGATACACCCCTGCAACGTAAAGCGGTATCATTGCTCGAAGGGGTTGAAGGCGCAGTGGTTGCGCTTGATCCAAAGACGGGCGAGATACTTGCATTTGTGAGTGCGCCGGGTTATGACACTAATCCATTTGTGAACGGTATCAGCCGCGCCAACTACGCGGCACTCAGAGAATCTGATCGTCGCCCATTGCTTAACCGGGCTCTCAGCGGCCGCTACGCTCCGGGATCTACGGTGAAAGGATTTATGGGGCTGATCGCGATGAAAAACGGTATCTCACCTTCTGAAACGATTTTTGCGCCGGGATTTTACAGGCTTCCAAATTCCAGACATCGCTACCGATGCTGGAAGAAAGCAGGGCATGGCAAAGTGGATTTACACGATGCAATTGTGCAGTCGTGTGATGTATATTTTTACCGCAATGCTAAGCGTCTGGGAATTGATCGCCTGCACGAGGGCATGACGGCTTTTGGATTTGGACAATTAACGAATATCGATATCCCCAATGAACCTTCCGGTTTAATGCCTTCGCGTGAATGGAAAAAACGCACCAAGGGTATATCCTGGTATCCGGGGGAAACGGTCATCACAGGGATTGGCCAGGGTTTTATGCTGGCAACGCCCCTGCAATTAGCGGCAGTGACCGCGTTGCTGGCGAATCGGGGACAACCGATTGTGCCACATTTTCTGACGGCGGTTCAGGATTCAGTGAATGGAGATTTTGTACAGATCGAATACGAAATCCCTAAGCGGCCAGAAAATATTTCGGACGCTGCTTATGACGAAGTGATCAATGCAATGCGCGATGTGGTACATGGGCCGCGAGGGACGGCTCGTCGTATTGGCAAGGGCCTGGAATATCAGATCGCCGGAAAAACGGGCACCGCGCAGGTCAAGAGCATTCCCCAGGGGCAAAAATACGATAAAGAGAATACGCCGAAAAAATACCGTGATCATGCGCTATTTATTGGATTTGCGCCGGTTGAGGATCCTAAAATTGCGGTCGCGGTGATTGTCGAACACGGAGGAGGAGGCAGCAAGGTTGCAGCACCAATCGCTAAAGAAGTTATCGATTATTACCTGGTAGAGCGCCTGGGTTTGTATGTGCGCGAACCCGAAGAAACTAAACCGGCCAATAGCAATGCAGCCTTATAGAAGACGCTTCAATTTTCGGTTTGATATGCCCTTATTTTTGGGCTTACTGGTATTGTGCGCGGCCAGTTTGCTGATTTTATATAGCGCGGGCGGTGCGAACGCAGACCAGATTACACGCCAGCTGGTGCGTATCGGTGGCGCTTTGACGTTAATGTTGCTGGTGGCGCAAATCTCTCCGGCAACACTGGCGCGTTATTCACCAATTATTTATAGTCTGGGCCTGGTGCTGCTGTTCGTAGTGCTTGCGGTCGGGTTTATTGGTAAAGGTGCACAGCGCTGGATCGACCTGGGTATCGTACGCTTTCAGCCGTCCGAAATTATGAAACTCGCGGTGCCGATGATGGTGGCCTGGGCAGCAACACGGCGATTCTTGCCCTTGCCGCTGTGGTATATCGGTGTGTGTTTTATCATCATTGCGGTACCCGCGGCGTTGATCGGTTTACAGCCTGATCTGGGTACCGCGCTGCTGGTTGCCTTTGCCGGGCTGGTGGTTATTTTTCTGGCAGGCATATCCTGGAAGTTTATACTGGCGATGCTGGTGCTTTTATCGGTATCCGCACCGTTGGTCTGGCAATTTGTATTTCAGGACTACCAGCGAAGGCGGGTACTCACCCTGTTTGACCCCTGGCAGGACCCGCTCGGGGCGGGCTACCATACTATTCAATCAATGATTGCGATTGGTTCTGGCGGGCAAACTGGCAAAGGCTGGCTGAACGGCACACAGGCTCAACTAGATTTTATTCCGGAGCGCAGTACGGATTTTATTTTTTCTGTATTCGGAGAAGAGTTCGGTTTGCTGGGTTTTTTAGTGCTGCTCAGTATTTATCTTTTCCTGGTTTTCAGGGGCATCATGATCGCATTTTATGCCCAGGAAACCTATGATCGCCTGCTTGCTGGCAGCGTCATCATGACGTTCATGTTTTACGTTTTCGTTAATATCGGTATGGTCTCTGGTATATTACCCGTGGTCGGTGTGCCGTTGCCTCTGGTAAGTTATGGAGGCACGTCGATGGTTACCCTGATGATCGGATTCGGCATCTTAATGAGCGTACAATGCGAAGGGCGCAAACTTTCCAGAACCTGACAATGAAATTATTAATTATCATCCTTTCCCTGAGCCTGACTATTTTTACCGTCCCTGCTGCGGCCATTGAGCTTGATGCATCGCCTACCATGCGTGCGCTCAGCGACCGGCTAATCAACGAAGGTACTTATAGCCGCGACGAACTGGAAGCATTACTGGGCCCGATTGAAGTTGATGAAGGTGTGTTAAAGTTATTTGCGCGCCAGGCAGAGGCCAAGCCGTGGTTTGAATACAGAAAGATATTTCTAAAACAAGATCGTATTTCAGCTGGAAAGGCGTTTATGCAAAGCAATCGTGAACTGCTGGATGCAGTTTATGAGCAGTACGGCGTGCCTCCGGAAGTTGTAACGGCCCTGATCGGGGTGGAAACCTTTTACGGCACGCGTATGGGTTCACGCAGCGTGCTCAGATCACTGGCCACTCTGACTGCCGCTTATCCGCGCAGAGAGAAATTCTTTGGCAAAGAACTGGAAACGTTTTTAAATTTACTCAAATCCGAAAACCTGGTCGCGTCAGATATAGAAGGCTCTTATGCAGGCGCGGTGGGAATTCCTCAGTTTATGCCCACCTCCTACGTGGCTTATGCCGTTGATTTTAACGGCAATGGCAAGCGTGATCTGGTGCACGAACTGGAAGATGCTGCGGGTAGCGTGGCAAATTATCTGGTGGTGCACGGCTGGAAGAGAGGCGCACCCATCGCGATCTGGTGGGATGAGCCGATTAACCAGGACGCCAGGAATTTGGTTAGCAAAAAAGCGAAACCAAAACTCAATGCGTTGACCTTACGCCAGAATGGAATATCACTGAAGGAATCGGATGATACCAAGGTGAGTCTGAACAAATTGAAGGAGAACGATGGTTTACGCTACTTCGTAGGGTTTGAGAATTTTTACGCTTTGACGCGTTACAATCCGAGCAATAAGTATGCAATGGCGATCGTCGAACTGGCGCAGGCAATTGATCGCTGAGCTGATTGGTATTTGTGCGGTGTAATGTTTCGCTGGTCACGTTACCTGAATCAGGGCTTTATTCAGCCTGCATTCGAACAGGATTTACAATAATCTCACTATGAAAAAATTATTATTTAAGCGATGTGTGCAGGTTTCCCTGATCTGTGCTTCCGGGCTTTTTGCTCTGCTTGCCGAGGCTCAAACGACCATCCCGTCTTTTCTTAGTTCGAACAGTGTTCCGCCGCAGCCTGAGGCGAAATCATGGGTTTTAATGGAAAATGAAACCGGTTGGGTGCTGGCAGCGAACAATGAACACGATAAGGTGGATCCCGCCAGTTTGACCAAGCTGATGACCGCATATCTCACATTTGAAGCTCTGGAGAGCGGAAAAATAAGTGCGACAGACAAGGTGTACATTTCTGAAAAAGCCTGGAAGGCGCCTGGCTCTCGAATGTTTTTGAATGTAGATACATCTGCTACCATCAGCGAGCTCATTAAAGGTCTGATTATTCAGTCTGGAAATGATTCCGCCATCGCGCTGGCTGAGCAAATTGGCGGCAGCGAAAGCGGCTTCGCTAATTTGATGAATGATACGGCGGCGCAACTGGGTATGCTCAATACGCGCTACATTAATTCCAGCGGTTTACCGGCGGAAGGGCACTATACAACCGCTTTTGATACCGCCTTATTGTCCAGGGCGATTATTCGCGCGTATCCGGACCTGTATGCTTTGTTCGCGGTTCGCGAATATACCTACAACGATATTACTCAGCCCAATCGAAATAGTTTGTTGTGGCGTGATGATAGCTACGATGGCCTTAAAACGGGCCATACCAAGGCCGCCGGATATTGTCTTGCGGGCTCTGCGGTACGCGACGGTACCCGATTTATTGCAACCGTAATGGGCGCAGACAGCACTAAAAACCGGGTTCGGGGCGTGAGTGCTCTGATCGAATACGGGTTTTCTCAGTATGAGACCGCTACGGTCTTTGGCGCATTCGATCCGGCGCAGGTGGTAACCTTATACAAAGGTGAATCACCTTCAGCTGAGGTTGGCTCCAGTCAGTCAATATCTGTGGTGATTCCAAAGGGCCAGCGTGCAGCAATGCAAATCTCCTACGACTTACCTGATAAGCTGGTAGCACCTCTGTCGGTAAATGATGCGGTTGGTCAGGCGCATATTAGCTTTAAGGGCAATGCGGTCGGGCAGGTGGAAATGCGTCCTCTGCAGGAGTATGAACTGGGTCCGATTTGGGTTCAGTTGTTGGATGCGGTGAAAATGAAATTATTTTGACAACACCCTGCCTGGCGCCACTACTGCACAAAATCAACACCTTGCAGGTGAGCTATTATGGTCTTGATGAATTCAAATCTAAATTTTAAATGACTGATATCAAAAAAACGGAAGACGCGCCGGGTATGGTTTTTCCATGCTCAATTAAGGTGAAGGTTTTTGTAAAAAATCATTCTGAAGAAGAAGAGGCGATTCGCCTGTTCGTTGCCGGGCAGCTCGAAGCTCATCATTTTCTTGGCTGGACCAGTCGGGAGAGCAGTGGTGGCAAATATCTTGCGATTTCAGTCAATGTGAATGCTCAAAGCCGGGCGCATATTGATTCGCTTTACCGGGTATTGAGTGAACACAAACGTGTCATCATGTTGTTATAGTACGACACGATAATGTCGGTATACCCTGTTTTGTAGCAAAAATTATGCAGCCGCGAATATTGTTCCTGGGTGAGGTGAACTATCTCGATAGTTTTGCCTGGATGAAACAGTTCACCGCTGAGCGGGACGCTGATACATGCGATGAGTTCTGGGTGCTAAGCCATCCTGCAGTTTTTACCCAGGGCACGTCCTGTGAGGCACAGCCGTTGAAATCCGGAGCGGGCATCCCGTTGGTAAAAACGGACCGTGGTGGCCAGATAACCTATCACGGGCCCGGTCAGTTAATTATCTACTTATTGCTGGATATAAAACGCCTTGGTATGGGCCCCAAGCGCCTGGTAAGCCGTATCGAGCAAGCTATAATCAAGCTGTTAGAGCAACTTGATATCCACGCGAAAACGCGTATCGGGGCACCCGGCGTGTATGTTTCAGGCGAGAAGATAGCTGCGCTTGGTCTGCGTATTCGTCAGGGCGCGTGCTATCACGGCCTGTCACTGAATGTGGATATGGATTTATCGCCGTTTGAGCGTATTGACCCTTGCGGTTATGCGGGTCTGAAGGTAACTCAGGTACTTGCGCAGGGCGTCAATACCAGC
>JAUVBY010000055.1 GCA_030590945.1 Gammaproteobacteria bacterium
ACGGTGAGCCCGTATTTGAGGCAGTGCACGCCTCCGGCATTTTCCGCGACATTGCCGCCAATGGTGCACGCGATCTGGGAGGATGGATCTGGAGCATAGTACAGACCGAGATGTTTTACCGCCTGTGAGATGGAGAGATTGGTGACGCCCGGCTCAAGCGTGGCGGTGCGATTATCAACGTCAATTTTAATGATTTGTTTGAGTCGGGCGACAGACAAAACCAGGCCTTCAGGGTGGGGTGTAGCACCCCCGGAAAGACAGGTACCGGCGCCACGCGGAACGACGGGTGTGCCCGTATGCTGACAGATTTTCATGACCGCCCTAACCTGTTCTACTGTTTCCGGTAAAGCAACCAGTCTGGGCATTTGCCGGTAACCGCTGAGGCCATCACACTCATACGGTTTGAGCGAATCTTTGTCCGCCACAATACAGTGTTCGGGTAGAACCTCGCGCAGTAATACGTACAAAGGGTCGCGGCGGCCCGTTGTGGCGGAAAGTGGTGTGTCAGCGGTAGTTTTATTCACTGTATAATGAGCATTGAAGCAGGTAAAATAGCATTATTATGAAGACATATTCAATAGCCGATAAATTTATCATGGGCGTCGATCAGGCGCTAGTCACAGTTTTTGGAAAACCGCGCACAACCGGCCGGGATTATCCAGCGGAAAATAAAAGTGATGCGGGCATATCTGAGCAGGATAAGGTCGAAGCCGCACGTTTAATGCGGGTTAATCACGTGGGTGAAGTATGCGCCCAGGCCCTGTACCAAAGCCAGGCGATGACGGCGCGCAATACGAAAACGCGTGAAAAAATGCAACAATCCTCGGCTGAGGAGAACGATCACCTGGATTGGTGCGAACAACGGCTAGATGAATTGGGTGGTCGAACCAGTCTGCTCAATCCCTTATGGTACGCTGGATCCTTCGCGATCGGAACCGTTGCGGGCCTGGCCGGCGACCGCTGGAATCTGGGCTTTGTGGCTGAAACAGAAAAGCAGGTGGTGCGCCACCTTGAAGACCATCTGCAACGCCTGTCACCTGAAGATTTGCGCAGCCGGGCGATTGTTGAGCAGATGAAAATCGATGAAGGCGAGCACGCCACCGCGGCGATCGCTGCCGGGGGCAGTCCCCTGCCATCGCCGGTTCAACAAGGTATGCAAGCGATGTCTAAAGTAATGACGCGTATTGCCTACTGGATATAACTCAACCACTATGGACTGAAAGTCCATAGGTTGTTTTAAGAACGACTGAAAGTCGTTTCTGTAAAACTTCTATGTGTTGCTTCGTGACGATATGCAGAATCACAATGCTAAAGCCTTGCACTAAAGTACATAGTTTTTACTACCGAACTGAGACCAATAAATATGAAGCTACTCGAATCCTTTAAACGCATTCGCTACATGCTGATCCCGACTTTTGATCAGATCCATGAGCTTCGAGACATGGAAACCTTTAAAGTCGATTTACTGGCTGGCCTGACCGTTGCGCTGGTATTAGTGCCCCAATCAATGGCCTACGCACAGCTTGCCGGATTACCGGCGTACTATGGTTTGTATGCGTCGTTTCTGCCGCCCATGGTCGCTGCCATTTTTGGTTCCTCCCGGCAGCTTGCGACCGGCCCGGTTGCTGTTGTTTCGCTGATGACAGCTGCGGCACTTGGGCCTATCGCAACGGCTAATCCGGACGGTTTTCTGGTGTACGCTACGCTGCTGGCGATCCTGGTTGGAGTTTTTCAGATATCCTTAGGCCTGCTGCGCCTGGGCGTACTGGTTGATTTTCTCTCGCACCCGGTGGTGGTCGGGTTTACCAACGCGGGCGCCATTATTATCGGAACCTCGCAGCTGGGCAAGGTTTTCGGGGTGAGCGTAGAAAAGGCGGAACGTCATTACAACACCGTTTTTAATACCTTTCAGGCGGCTATTGATCATATGCATTGGCCGACTTTTGCGATGGCGGTATTTTCAATTACACTCATATTCGCCCTGAAGCGTTGGCGGCCTGCATGGCCTAACGTATTGATTGCGGTAGTGGTGACGATACTCATTTCCAAATACAGTGGTTATGCTGAACTGGGGGGCGCGGTGGTTGGTGAAGTGCCTCGCGGCCTGCCCGGCATAAGTTTCCCCTCCTTTGATCTGGATGCCATTTTACAGCTGGCAACCTCAGCGGTAGTCATTGCGTTAATCGGGTTCATGGAAGCAATTTCGATCGCCAAGGCGATGGCGGCGCGTACACGGCAGCGTCTGGATGTGAATCAGGAACTGGTTGGGCAAGGCTTAGCCAATATTGCGTCCGGCCTCTTTAGTGGTTACGCGGTTTCGGGTTCTTTTTCGCGTTCTGCGGTGAACATTGATGCGGGCGCACGCACCGGGTTTTCTTCGATTGTTACCGGCATCATAGTGGCTATTACCCTGCTGTTTTTAACCCCCTTGCTATATCATTTGCCACAGGCAACGCTGGCCGCGATCATTATTATGGCGGTTATCGGGCTGGTAAAGATAGATCCGATTAAGCATGCCTGGAAAGCAGAAAAACACGATGGCATTGTAGCAGTGACCACGTTTGTATTGACGCTGCTGATGGCACCACACCTGGATAAAGGTATCCTGGTGGGAGTCGTACTATCGATGGTGTTTTTTATATACCGTACCATGCGCCCGCGCTTTGCCATTCTGAGCCGCTTTCATGATGCCACCTTCCGTGATCTGGAAGTGCACCCGGAACTCAATACCTGCAATAATATTGTCCTGATTCGTTTTGATATGTCTCTGTATTACGCCAATGCGGGTTATTTTGAAAACAAGATGCTCAGCGTGTTCGCAGACCATCAGGACGCGCGATTTATTATTCTGGATGCAGAAGGTATCAATACGATGGATGCGACAGGAGAAATGGTGCTCAGCCAGTTGTGTGAACGCTTCAAGGTCGCGGGCGTGATCCTGTTAATCGCGCGTATGAAGCGACCTTTCATGCAAAACCTGCACAAAACCGGCGGAATCCGGCTTATTGGAGAAGATCATTTTTTCTCTCGATTGAGCCACGCGCTTGCGTATGCCTGGACTGAGATTGAATGCGATGCATGTGACAATGGCAAGCAATGCCCGTACCGAACTTCAGTGGCTAAAAAACAGCACGAAGAGCGAGAAGGGGATTTTGACAAAGACCTGGAGCACGTCACACTGTAAATTGCGCCTCTTTAAAAATCTCTAATCCCCCTCTATCCCCCTTTTGAAAAGGGGGAAGTTATGAAAATTCTCTAATTCCCCTCCATCCTCTCTCCGCCATATATTAATCATATCTATATGTTATATAGCGTAATAATATTAAACTTGTTCCGATTTTGCTCCTGAATTAGAGTTCAAAACTTCCTTTAATGCCCTGTTTTACGGGGTTGTATTTGTTTGCAGCGGAGGGCGCAATCAGGATATACGGGGCGAAACTGGCGCGATTTATGCGAGGGGCAGTGATCCGTTTACCCGTGTGTCAATAAATTTTAACCAGTTGCGTAATTCGACTTCGCGGATTTGCGGGTCGATGATATCATCGCCAATATTAAGTCGCTTGCGCAACTTAACAGAATCGGGGTTGGAGTGAAGCGCCCTCATGTCCGAAGCATATGTCTCAACGGCTTCTTCATCGGGGAAATGACCTTCTCTAACCAGCGCTTCGGCCCTGGCCGCAATCAAACGGCTCATTTCATAGAGGTTATATTCAGGATGATATTGAGTGCTCCAGAAACAAGCCTCTCCATTTTTTACTACCGCGGCCTGAATGGGTGTATGGGTATTGCCGCCTAGTGAAACAGTACCTTCCGGCAATTTTGTAACCTCATCGAGGTGCATGATAAAAGCATCAAATACGACAGGTTTTCCGATCAACATGGGAGCGCTTTGCCCCGCCTCGTTGAGCTTAATTCTGCGGGCAATACCCCATTCGCGGCCGCGAGGATTAACTTCTACCGTGCCTCCACCTATCTGTGCAGCCATCTGAATTCCCCAGCAACTACCAAAGCTGGCCGCTCCTGCGTTCATGAGTGTTCGGGAAAATTCAATTTGCCCGGAAACGCGCGGGTCATCCTGGTGATAAACTGTCAGGTCCGATCCCGTCCAGATGAAGCCATCAAAGTCGCTAATGCTTGTGCCTTGCGGCAATGTGAAGTCCGGGTCGGCCACGTACACGATTTCGCTGCTCGCATTGGGTGCCTCTCGCCGCAGAAAATCGCGAAACAGGTCATGCGGATGACCCACGTCAGATAGGTCAAAGTTTTTGCGACTGGCCTCTGGATAACAGTTTACGATACAAAAACGGAGTTTCGTTGTGGTGACTGGTGTATGCATCATCGGGGTACTCTCTGTGGGAAATCGGTTATAAGACCGGTAACGCCGGTCTCTATGAGGCGAACGATAAGTTCATCATCGTTGATGGTATAAGGATTAAGTTTAAGTCCCCGCTTGACCTGTTCTTTGAGCTGATCAAGAGAAAGGCGGGTATGTCGCGGATTATAGGTATCAAAAAATGGGTCGCTGAAATTCATCGGATCTTGCGGGAAAAGGCCCAGGATAGCCTGAACTTCAAATTCTGGCCGGCGCTGCTTTAGTGTTTTCAGCCACGAAAAGCGGGCCGACGAAAATAGAAGGTGATTCGCTCCGATGCCAACCTCATCAGCCAGCGTAAGTACGGCACCGACCACATCGAAATCATGTTTGGGAGTGGGTTGAGCCTTTAACTCAAGATTTAAAAACCAGTCCAGTTCAAGCGTAAGCTCAAAGGCTTCCCTCAGTGTGGGCACTTTCTCACCGGCGTACCGTGCCAGTTCCCCGCGACTGACAGCGCCTGCGGCAACCTGTCCGAACGGGTCGTCACGTTCGAACCATGAACCCGCATCGAGTGATCGGATGTCGGCCAGGCTGTATGTAGAAAACGCGGCGGGGATGCGGTCTGGAAAGCGTTCGGCGACATTAGTCGTGCGCATCATGGCATCATCATGCATCAGTATTAAATGATCATCAGCGGTGACCGCCACATCAGTTTCCCACAAGTGTGCGCCCAGCGTATGCGCTTTACGCGCAGCAGCAAGGGTGTTTTCGGGGGCGAGACTTCTCGCGCCCCGGTGCGCAATAACAGTAACCATATTGTTCAATAAGACTTTTCAGAATTGTTCTAAATATAATGCGAGCCGCAGATAAATTTCGATATGATGTTAGTCCTTTCAAAAGGCGGAAGCGATTTAGCAAATGCTATACCTCAGCGTAATGGGCCTTGTGTTTAACCCAGCGATCGATAATCAATCCCACATTTTCTGCGTGATGGTTCATCAATTCTCCGGCAGCCTGTTCAACCAGCGGTAGTAGCGCCTGGTCTCTTACGATATTGGCCACCTTTAATTGCTGATCACCGGTTTGTCGAGTGCCCATGAGTTCGCCCGGGCCGCGAGATTCCAGGTCATGGCGCGCAATTTCAAAGCCATCATTGGTTTGTCGCAGAATGTCGAGCCGTCGGCGGCTGGTTTTGCCCAGCGGCGCCTGGTACATCAAAACGCATACCGCCTGTGCCTCGCCTCGCCCAACCCGGCCGCGCAATTGATGTAGTTGTGCCAGGCCCAAACGTTCGGCGTTTTCGATAATCATTAAGCTCGCATTAGGTACATCCACCCCGACCTCAATGACCGTCGTTGCCACCAGGAGATCGATCTCATTCTTGCGGAAGGCCTGCATGAGCCGATCCTTTTCAGCCGGTTTCATTTTCCCATGTATTAGTGCTACCTTGATTTCACCCAGTATGGCGGAGAGGAGAGCGGCGGTTTCCGTTGCCGCCTGAGCCTGCAGGACTTCAGATTCTTCGATTAGCGGGCAGACCCAATAAGCCTGTCTGCCCAGGGCGCAGGCGGCTCGAATTCGTTCCTGAACTTCTTCACGCCGTGTATTGGGCAATACCACGGTATTGACGGGCTTGCGACCGGGGGGTAACTCATCGATATTCGATACGTCGAGATCAGCGTAATACACCATTGATAACGAGCGCGGAATGGGGGTGGCGCTCATGATTAACTGGTGCGGAGCCTGAGTATCAGTACGTCCCTTGTTTTTCAACGCCAGGCGTTGATCCACACCAAAACGATGTTGTTCATCAACAATAATCAGCCCAAGGCGTGCAAAACAGACGCTTTGTTGAAACAGGGCGTGCGTGCCGATCGCAATCTGTACCTCGCCCGACTCAATTGCCGCTCTGGCCGCCCTTTTTTCGGCTGCCGGCAGGCGGCTGGTTAGCCAGCCCACGGTGATGCCCAGCGGTTTGCACCAGCTTTCAAAATTGCGCCGGTGTTGATCGGCCAGTAGTTCGGTGGGGGCCATAATGGCGACTTGATAGCCCGAATCAGCCGCGTGCAGGGCTGCCGCCGCCGCGACCAGCGTTTTTCCGCAACCCACATCACCCTGAATGAGGCGCAGCGCCGGGCGCAGCAGGGTAAAATCCTGTTCTATCTCAGCTATGGCGCGTAGTTGGGCGCCTGTCAGCTCAAATGCCAGGCTGAATTTGAGCCTGCTCCACGATGAACCCGTGATTGAAATTCGTGGAGCAGCAAGCTCTGCGCGCTGTAGTTTAAGCTTGCGCAAGGCCAGATGGTGGGCGAGCAGTTCTTCCATCGCCAGCCTCTGCTGTGCCGGATGGCGATGGCTGGCCAGCGCGGCCAGGTCATCATCGGCTCCGGGCGTATGCAAAATGCGCAAGGCGTCCGCCAGAGGCATAAACTGGTATTTTTGCAGTATAACCGGCGGCAATAATTCTTTGACCTGCGCCAGCTCACTATCGAGTACCGCCAGTATCAGTTTGCGGATCCGCGCGTGTGTAACACCTTCGGTTACAGGGTAGACCGGGGTCAGCGCATCGCTGGTGATATTTTTAGGTTCTTCTGCGTAGACACGATATTCAGGATGCACCATTTCAAGGCCTTTAGCGCCCTGTCTGGCTTCGCCAAAACACTGGATCCACTGCCCATTTTGCAGGGCCCGCTGTTGCTGCGCGTTGAAATAAAACAGGCGCATGGTAAAAAAGGCACCCGCATCATTGATGCCGACCAACAGGCTGCGCCGACGGCCAAACTGCACCTGGCAGCCTTCGATGGTTCCCAGGATCAGCGCCGGTTGACCATGGCGCAACTGGTAAACGGGCGTGACATGCGTGCGGTCTTCAAATCGGGAAGGCAGGTGAAAAAGCAGGTCGAAGGTGTTATCGAGCCCCAGTCGTGCGAGTTTTCCTGCCAGTGCTGCACCTACACCATGCAGCGTGGTGAGTGGTTTTCTAGTCACTCAAATCTAAAATCGCATCCATTTCAATGGCCACGCCTTTGGGTAGCTGGGCCACGCCCACTGCAGCGCGTGCCGGGTAGGGTTCGTCAAAATATTCCGCCATGATTTCATTCACTTTCGCAAAATGGGATAGATCCAGCATATAGATCGTGGCGCGAACTACGTCATTTAAGCTGCCGCCTGAGGCTTCGGCAACCCCTTTGAGATTTTCGAATACGCGTCGGGCTTCTGCCTCAAAACCACCCTCAACCACTTCCATGGTGGCCGGATCCAGAGGGATTTGCCCGGAGATATACACCGTATTACCGGTGCGAACGGCCTGAGAGTATGCGCCAATGGCGCTCGGGGCATTGCTTGTGGAGATGATTTGCTTGTTGGCCATGTTGAGCTTCCGCGGGTTGATTTTAGAGTTGCCCTAAAGTCTACCAAGCTATACGACGGGGGGCTATCTATCGAGTTAACTTTCTGCTGAAATAGTTTACTCTGAGACCTCAGCATAACCCAGTGGCGAAAGAAAAATGAGATAAAATATTCCTGATTAAGGCGCAATTCGCAGTGAATAGCTAGCTATCCACAAGATTTGCAACGCCGAACAGGGAGATTTTAGCTATTTTTACTCCTTATCTGGGTTATGCTGAGGTCTCTATAATTTGGTATGCATTCATGAATCAACGCCTGGAAAACCTCGAAACCAAACTCGCGCACCTGGAACGAGCCTTTGATGAGCTAAATCAGGTGGTGTACGAGCAGGCCAAACAACTGGAAGCCGCTCATCGTTTCATTGAAAACCTGCAGGGGCGTATAAAAGAGATCGCTGATCAGGGAGAAGACCATGTCTATTCAGCAGAGGATGAGCGGCCACCTCATTACTAAATTGGTACCTAGCCCGGATATTTCATGAATTCGTGCGATGATCACGCAGTATATTGTTTTTACAGTGATTTTTCTGATTGAGCGCCGTACTCGTGTGTACGGTCGATTGAAGAAAATTCGCTGTGGAATCAATAGACAAGTGAGGGCGCATGCAATTTATGAATTATTCGGGCTAGATATAGCCGCTTAGCCATTGGAATGCCCAGGCAGAAAGCATCGCACCAACCAGGCCCAGGGATAGATAGAGCGCGAATACGGGTTTTTTAACCAGTGCAAATACGGCGATGGCCGCTGGAATGGACGATACCGCCCCCGCAGTGATAAATGCCATGGCCGCCCCCGGCGTCATGCCCATTTCAAGTAGCCCCGATACCAGAGGGATGGCGGCATAACCGTTGAGATAGGAGGGGGCGCCGACCAGCGCGGCAATCGGTATAGCAAATGGATTGTCTGCGCCGACGTAGCTGACAATCCAGTCGGTCGATACGTAGGCAAGCATCAGGCTTTCCAGGAAAAATGCCAGGGTGAGCCACTTTCCGAGAAATACGCCGATTGAAATGGCTTCATCGGTAAATATTTTCATGCGATCCCGGTCTTGCCAGAAGCGCCAGTTTATATCTGCTGTACCTTCTGATGCCTGGTTGCCGGTACCGCAGCTTGAACCACAACCACTGCTAACGTGCGACCGCAATGGCTTAGCAAGAAATCCCTGTTTCTGTAGCACCAGCACTGCAAAACCGGAAAAAAGGCCCATGGCAACCGCCGCAATGGTTTTCGCGATGGTAAAGTTGAGCCCGATACCTGCTGCGGTCAGGATGAACATTTCCGGATCCATGATCGGCGATGCAATCCAGAATGCCATGACCGGCGCCAATGGCACGCCTGCACCAAGCATTGCTGCGATCAGAGGGATTACTCCGCAGGAACAAAATGGTGATAGTGCACCCACAAACGCAGCTAAAACGGTTGCCCGCACTGGATTTCCCAGAAACACACCGGCAATCAGGCTATCGGCACTGCTGGCTTTTGCATAAGCGGCAACCCCGATGGCAAGCGCGAAAAACGGAAGCATTTGCCACAAAGATTCAAGTGTAAATACCCAGCTGGGCATTAGCTGATTACGATCCAGTATGCCTATCAGACCGCTTAGCAATATAAGTGCCCAGAACACGGGATCTTTTGCCAGCGTATTCACGTGAGTTACCGCGGAGGTAAGCCGTCTGATCGTATTTTGAGTTGTTAGTGAATTAGTTACCATATTACTAGTTATTTCGTAATGTTGATTAATGTTTCTGGTTCATCTGTTATTTAATAAATAATCATGCCGCCTTACCGCCTTCTATCGAAGCTTCGTCTGAACAACATTCTTCGGTGAGGTAGTTGATCACTCCGTTCAGCTGATCGTATTCCACCCTGCAGTATAACGTAGCCTGGTAGCGCTCCTGTCGAATCAGGCCAGCGTATTTTAGCTGCGCAATATGGTGGGTTAAGGTCGAGCCGGGTATGTTCAGATTTTTCTGAATGGCTCCCACGGCTAACCCTTGATCGCCCGCACGTACCAGCAACCGGATGATCCTCAATCTAGTAGGATTTCCAATTTTGTCCAATACCAATGCTGCGGTTTCCAGTTTCATTGCGATAGTATAGAGGTTTATTTAAGCCAGGTAAACTATATTACCAGTATTATCGTAATAATAGATAATAATTCCGGGCAGGAGAATCCAACATTGTCTAAACTAGAATCGCAGGCACAAAAAAAAGCCGCGGCATTGCCACGGCTTTTAGCTATTTTCAGGCTGGTTTACTTAACTACTGAAAGTCCCAGAACTTCCCAGTCCTGCATGCCGCCACGATACCACTTGATTTTGTGAGCAGGGTAACCAAAGCTCAGCAAAGTCTTGATAGAGGCAGGTGATTGTCCGCACCACATGCCGTTGCAGTACAACACCAGTGTTTTAGCATCGCTGAAATCAAAGATGCCTTCGACTTCTTTCACGCCGAACTGTTCGACCATGATTTCTGAGATATCAATAATGGTTGCGCCTGCCTTGGTTGCCAGTACGGTCCAGGGAATGCTTACCGTGCCGGGGATATAACCACGTGCGTGCCAGTCTTCGGTACGAGAATCCTGAACAATAACGGGGTCACCGTTATGCATGCTCTGGATATAGGTGATCATCTCCAGCTCTGCGATGGTCTCAACGCCGGGCGCTAAAACTGCGGGCTGGATACAAAACGGCGGGCAGGGACGTGATGTTTTAACGAACTTCTCGTCAATAGTATTGCCGTTGTCCTGGTTGCGAGTAATACTCATCTTGGCGCCATCGACCATGAAGTCAGCGCTCATCTGGTCACCCGAGCCTATACCGACGGGTTTAGCTTCAGCGCTGGCGGTGCCTGATGTGGCTAGCAGGGCAGCAAACGAAAGGCCCAATAGTAATTTATTTGATTTGATCATTTGGAATTTCCTCTTTGAATGATTGATTGTTAACAACAATGGCTAGCCTGTGCTGTGGGGCTGCCAAATATTTCTGTGGTCGGCGTGGTGTCGTCCGCAGAGAATGCGTGCTTGTGCCTCGTTTATATTTATGTAAATGAGATTAGCAGTCAGGTTCTTCTTCTTCACCTTCTTTTTTCTTTTTTTCTTCGCCGTCCGTTGTATCAGTCTGATACACTTTATAGCCATCGGTTTCAGAGATAACGCTAGCAGCGTTGCTTGTAGCAACGAGACCGAGTACCAGCACCAGGCTGGCGAGTAATTTTGTTAAATTTATCATATTTTTACACCTTCGAGCTATGTTTCTGTTCAAAATCCTGATGCTGAATGCTGCTCGAGATAAAATTAAGAACAAATAAAATTTCAGATTAACGGTGCGCAAAATCTATTTAAAGGTATGTGCGCCACCCTATATAAGTAGTAGCTGTAAATGATAGCAGCATATTGGCGGGAATAAACACTATCTTAATTATATATTCTAATGCAGCCTGTATTATTTCCTTTGTCTGATTGTTACCGGACGCAGTATTAGTAATCGTATAAAGATAGTCCGATCCGGTGTTTCGACGAACTTGAAGGCTGGAGACCGAAGTCGCCAATCAGCTGGCGGGTAAATTCACGGATGGAGTCGCTAAACAAGTTTCCTTGTAGAAGTTCCAGCTCAACTTCATGCAATTCTACCTGCCGACCATTGCCGGATATGATGCCTGTGTCGCTGACTAGCTCAAGTACTGTATCGCCCAACTTCAGTTCGCGCTTGCGACGCTGCATCGTGACTTTAACGCGCGGTAGCAAGGGTGTGCCTGCGGGCAATTCCACGCGCAACGCGTTCGCAATACTTCCTGCAGGTATGCAAGCGACCCGTTTATAGCCGGTGGTGATGGCTTGCTCAATTTCTTCACAGCTGGAATAGCCATTTTCCATGCTGCTGTTGCGCTTAAGCGTGCTCACATGGCGCGGGCCTTCAAAGCGGGTGCGCAATGACCAGCGTAATTCGCGCAAAGCCCAGTCCGGCGTATCGTAGTAGGTTGCGGCAAAGCATACAGGCATATAGCTCTGGCTCGGCGCTAAAGCAGCCTGATTAATAATATCGCTATCGATCAGCCGCCCGAGCGTAGCCTGGTCCGGTGCGGTAAGTTTTATTTCCTGCTCGATGTGGTGTTTTGATGACATGCACGAAGAATACTATTTTTGCTTGTCTGGCGTGTTGGTGAATTGTCCGGCTTAGGGTAAAATCGCGCGCTCTCCCTAATACAAGGCGTTTTAAGGCGCCATACACTGCTGCGATGGAATACGATTTCAATAAAATTGAGGCCGAGGTTCAGGCCTACTGGGACCGGGCAAAGAGCTTCGAGGTCTCTGAAGACAGCGATAAGCCAAAATTTTACTGCCTGTCCATGCTGCCCTACCCGTCGGGGCAGTTACACATGGGGCACGTACGTAACTACACCATCGGTGACGTGATCAGCCGTTACCAGCGCATGCTGGGCAAAAATGTATTGCAGCCCATGGGCTGGGATGCCTTTGGCCTGCCGGCTGAGAATGCAGCGATTAAACATAAGATGCCACCCGCAAAATGGACATACGAAAACATCGCGTATATGAAAAAGCAGCTTCGGCGTCTGGGTTTTGCCTATGACTGGAGCCGCGAGCTAGCCACGTGTAAGCCGGACTACTATAAATGGGAGCAGTGGTTTTTTACCAAACTGGTGGAAAAAGGCCTGGCTTATAAGAAGATGGCCGAAGTTAACTGGGATCCGGTCGAGCAAACCGTACTGGCCAATGAACAGGTTGTGGATGGCAAAGGCTGGCGCTCCGGCGCCACCGTCGAGCGCAAGAAAATCCCGCAGTGGTTTATCGCGATCAGCAAATACGCGCAGGAATTGCTGGACGATATAGACGGGCTGGATGGATGGCCGGAAGCGGTACGTACCATGCAGCGCAACTGGATTGGGCGTTCTGAAGGCCTGGAATTTAGCTTTGAGGTGCCGGGCTCGAAACCTCTGGCGGTATACACCACACGCCCGGATACCATCATGGGCGTGACGTTTGTTTCAGTTGCAGCCGAACACCCGCTGGCGCTGCAAGCCGCAGAAAATAATCCTGAGATTGCAGAGTTTATAGAAGAATGCCGTCAGGTGAAGACCTCTGAAGCAGACATGGAGACCATGGAGAAAAAAGGCATGCCCCTGGGCGTGCAGGCTATACATCCGGTCAGTGGTGAGAAGATAGAAATCTGGGCGGCCAATTTTGTATTGATGGGGTATGGCACGGGCGCGGTGATGGCAGTTCCTGCACACGACGATCGTGACTGGGAATTTGCGCTTAAACATGATATTGAAATTCGCCCGGTGATTCAACCGGCCGACGGCCCGGAGCACGATTTTGCAGCGAGCGCGTTCACCAGCAAACTGGGTCGGGTATTTAATTCCGGTGAGTTTGATGGTCTGAACTTTAGCGATGCCTTTGAGGCGATTGTTTCCTATATGGAGAACGCTGGAACTGGTAAGCGTAAGGTGAATTATCGCCTGCGTGACTGGGGCGTATCACGCCAACGCTACTGGGGCTGCCCGATTCCGATTGTGTACGACGAGCAGCAGGGGCTGCATGTGGTGCCGGTCGAAGACCTGCCGGTTACCCTGCCGGAAGACGTGGCGTTTTCCGGGGTTAATTCACCCATTAAGTCCGATCCGGATTTTATCAACGTATCCGTACCGGGCAGTAATACGCCGGGGCAACGTGAAACCGATACCTTTGATACCTTTTTTGAATCATCCTGGTATTTCGCGCGTTATACCAGTCCCGGTTGTGATGATGCGATGGTAGATGAACGCGCAAATTACTGGCTGCCGGTCGATCAGTACGTCGGCGGAATAGAACACGCGGTATTGCATTTGCTGTATGCGCGATTCTTTCACAAGTTGATGCGCGATGAGGGTCTGGTGAATAGCGATGAGCCGTTTACCAATCTGTTAACCCAGGGCATGGTTCTCAAAGACGGTTCCAAGATGTCCAAATCTAAGGGCAATACGGTCGATCCACAGTCGATGATCGATCAGTACGGCACCGACACCGTGCGTTTGTTCATGATGTTTGCGGCACCACCCGAGCAATCGCTGGAGTGGAATGATGATGCCGTGGCGGGCGCGTATCGCTTCGTTAAACGCTGGTGGGCGCTGGTCGACACCAACGCCGCGCTACTGCAAAATAAACTGGCTGAGCTTGATGCCAATGGCTACGCTCAGGTTGACGCTAAATCAGCGAAAGATTTGCGTCATACCCTGCATAGTTTGCTGAAGAAGCTTGAGCACGATTTTCAAAAACATCAGTACAACACCGTTATCGCTGCAACCATGGAATTGTTGAACGCGCTGGAGAAAGTGCAGACTGACCGGAACGATGATCTCGATGCTGCCTTTTGTGAGGCGAATTTGCTGATGATCAAAGTGCTGGCACCCATTGCGCCGCATATCGCACACGTGTTATGGCACCGTGTCGGAGGCGAAGGTGATGTGATTGACGCGAGCTGGCCGGTGCTGGATGAATCTGCGCTGGTGACGGATACGCTGACGCTGGTGGTGCAGGTCAACGGCAAAAAACGCGATCAGATTGAAGTGGCGGCGGCGGCGGGTAAGCCGGAAATCGAACAGGCTGCGTTGCAAGCTGATGGAGTGGCGCGCCATCTTGAAGGCCGGTCACCCAAAAAAATAATTGTCGTGCCCGGTCGATTAGTGAATATCGTTGTCTGATGCTCGCGGAGCCCGAACAGATACCCTATAATCACGCCTCAACGTCACTCATCAAACTATCATGCGCGTAATCATTTCCCGAATCGTTATTTTATCCGTTCTGGCTTCCAGTCTTGTATTCTCCGGATGTGGCTTTCATTTGCGCGGGCAAATTGACGTACCCGAGAGCCTGATGCGATTGCACGTAAAAGGTACGGATGTTGAATTGAAGCACGATATAGAAAAAAGCCTGAAATTCAGTGATATCGAAATTGTTGAAGAAGGTGACAATGCAGCCTTGCTCGATATAAGCAATACCACCTACCTTAAAGAAGTTAATGGCACCACCAGTACCGGTATCGCGAGCAACTATAAGATGACGTACACGGTTAATTACGTGGTATATGATGCCGAAAGTGAAGTGCTGCAAAAAGACAGCGTAAGACAGGAGCGGACGTTGGCATACGATGCTTCAAATATTTTACTTTTCGAGCGTGAAGAACAATTCCTTATGAAAGAAATGCGCCAGGAGCTGGTCAGTTTTATGCTGCGACGCATGAGTAAAATTCAGTAGAGTTTGAAACTTTCCCCCTATCAGCTCGCGCGGCAGGATACGCTACAGCCGATATATCATTTACATGGTGCGGAGTTACTAATCGTTGAAGAAGCGCTCAACGATTTGCGCACCGTGTGCAAGGCCAGGGGCTATCTTGAGCGGGAAAAGCTAACGCTTGAACCGGGTTTTGACTGGAATACCCTGCTGGCAGCCGGTAAAGCGCTTTCCCTGTTCGCGACAAAGCGTATTATTGAGCTGCGTATGGCATCGGGCAAGCCCGGCATACCCGGCGCAAAAGCCTTACTGGAATATGCTCAATCTCCCGCCCCGGATACCATATTAATTATTATCAGCGGTGAAATTGTGCGTACGGCACAAAACAGCAAATGGTTCAAGGCGCTGGATAAAGCCGGTGCGAGCATCGAAGCGCCCAGAGTGCAAAGTCATCAGATCACCGGCTGGATTGAAAAACGCCTGAAACACGTGGGCATACGCAGCGAACCTGGCGTGGCCAGAGTGATTGCGCACTACGTAGAGGGGAACTTGTTAGCGGCGGCGCAGGAAATTAATTTTCTGGCTTTGCATGGTGCCGGTCAGCCCCTTAGCGTGTCGCAAGTGCAAAACTTGATTTCCGATCAGGCTCGATTCACCAGCTTTGCGTTTGTTGATGCCTGTCTGGCTGGTCAGGCTGCGCGCCTGGTACGCATACTGCAGAGCCTTAAAGGGGAAAAGGTCGAACCCATCCTGATTATTTCAGCCCTGTCGCGAGAGAGTAGCCGACTGGTATCGCTGTCGCATGCGCGCTCAAACGGAAAATCAATTCGTGCCTTGTATAAGAAGCTGGGCATCTGGTCCAGTCGTGAACGTTTGATGGGAGGCGCTCTGGATCGAATCGGTCATATTGGCTGCTTACGCATTCACAGCCGCATGTCTGAACTCGATAGCATGGTTAAGGGGCAAATGCTTATACGCAATAAAGATATCTGGGAGGAGCTAGAGCGCGTGGGTCTGGCCGTTAGCGGTAATGCTGCCATGCTGCGGTAAGCAGATTATTTGTCCGACCATACCGCCAGCTGATTACCGTTGGCGTCAAAATCCTGAGCCGGAAATTCGATGTAATTGATTCCCAGCTGATCATCAGCCTGATTTTTATCTGCGTCAAACGGTTCCATTTTTGTCTTCCTTCGGGTCTTGTTCATCAAGTTCTGAACCTGAATCGGGTTCAAGGCTCAAGTCAGGCGAATCGTCATCCATCAAAATAGAATGCGCCGGTCCTTTCATGTCGTCAAACTGGCCCGATTTGACCGCCCAGAAAAATAGGGCAGCAATAATAAATGCGATTAGAATCGCCAGCGGGATAAGTAAAAATAGAGATTCCACAATAAATGGATATAAGCTGTATCAGGCCAACTATTTTGACACAGTTATATCCAGGCTGTACGGATAATCATAAAAATTTACTACTGTCCGGTATAATTTTCGTAGGATCACGTTAAACGGCAGTACAACAATGTTTGCAGAAGACACTTATGTTTAGAGACTTAAAACCTAAATCCCGTTTTATCGTCATCCTCGCGTATGCG
>JAUVBY010000086.1 GCA_030590945.1 Gammaproteobacteria bacterium
GGATGCATGAGCTTGTTAGCCAGTTCCCCGTTGGTGGTAAATAACAATAATCCGGAGGTATTGATATCCAGGCGCCCTACCGTTACCCAGCGCCCTCCCCGGATTCTCGGCAAGCGGCGAAATACGGTCGGCCGCCTTCGGGGATCGTTCATGGTGCAGATTTCGCCTTCGGGCTTGTTGTACATCAGTACCGTAGCGGCTGGTAACCTGGATTTTTCGCGTAGCGCGTGTCCTTTGACTTTAACCGTGTTGCGAGGCGTCACTCGCTGCCCTAGTTGCGCAGCCTTTCCGTCTACTTCAACCTTGCCTTCCCTGATCCAGATTTCCATTTTCCGGCGCGAACCATAGCCACGATCTGCCAGTAACTTTTGCAAGCGAATGCCCTTCGATTTTTTCGAAGTTGCAGTTTCCGAAGTTGCCTCGTCGGGCAGACCGTTAACAGTGTTGTGCACCAGTTCACCTTCGGCCTTCTTAACATGGCCCGCTTCATCAATGGCTGTTTCCAGGGTGCGAACTTTAGTTTTACCCCGAATCGGGCTATTTTTTTTAGGCGGGCGACCTCTGGCTCTTCTTCGAGAATCACTTTTATTGCCCGGCTTATTTTTATTCGACATTTTCTACTTGCTGCTGAGGTTTAGGATTTGTTACGAGTATCGTCTGATCTGCCACATGTTCCTTCTGATTGCTTTCAGTTGCCGACCCTAGCTCCCGGGCGATGTCGTCCAGCTCACGCAGTTCCTGCAGCACTGGCAGATCCTTCAGGGAGCCTAAATTAAAATAGGCCAGGAACTCCGGCGTGGTGCCAAACAAAGATGGTCTGCCGGGCACATCCTTTTCCCCGATTTTCTTGATCCATTCACGTTCCAGCAAGCGCTGGATAATATCTGAACTCACCGCAACGCCCCGTACATCCTGTATATCGCCACGCGTTACAGGCTGCTGATAAGCGATAATAGACAAGGTTTCCAGTAGCGCACGCGACAACCGGGGCGGGCGCGTTTCAAACAATTTATTGATCCATTGCGCGTAGTCACTTCGGGTCTGAAATCGATACCCGCCCGCAAGTTTAACCAGCTCCAGGGCACGGTCTGAATATTCTTTAGTCAGGTTTTGCAAAGCTTGTTCAACCGCTTCAATGTCGGGTCGTGCTTCTTCCGGAAATACATTGCGCATTCGAACGATTGAAAGCGTTGATTCGCTTACACTCAATATCGCTTCAAGTATGCGTTCCAGGGAGTGTTCTGTACTTGAATCCATCATTATCAGGCCGCCACTTTAACATGTATGGGTGAAAAAGCTTCGTGCTGAATGATCGTAATCAGCCCGTCACGCATCAGCTCCAAAATGGCCACAAAGGAAACGACCAACCCCTCTCGCCCTTCCGCCTGGCTAAATAGCTGCTCAAATCGCAGGTGTTCCGTGCTTTGTAGTCTGTCCAGTATATGGACCATTTTCTCGCGCGTACTCAAGGTTTGCGCCTTGACCTGCAGATGTTGATTTTGTTGCGCACGATTCATTACACGCCTGAACGCGATCGCCAGTTCGTTCAGCGTCGTCTGAGGCAGAACTTCTTCCTGGAAATCCTGTACAAAAAAAGGCTCGATCAGGTGCAGATCGCGTTCCAGGCGAGGAAGTTCATCCATCTCTCTGGCAGCACGAGTAAATTGCTCGTATCGCTGTAATTGCAACATGAGTGCAGCGCGAGGGTCCTCTTCTTCATCTTCTGCATCCGGGTCGGCGCGCGGCAGTAGCAAACGCGATTTGATCTGCGCCAGCATCGCGGCCATCACCAGGTATTCTGCTGCCAGATCCAGCCGAATTTTACGCATCAGTTCAACGTACTCCATATATTGCTCGGTAATTCGGGCAATCGGGATATTCAGAATATCAATGTTCTGTTTACGAATCAGATACAACAACAAATCCAGCGGGCCCTGAAATGAATCCAGAAATACTTCTAATGCCTCAGGTGGAATATATAAATCATCCGGCAATTTATCAAACTGCTCTCCATTAACCAATACCTGCGCAGGTGGCTGACCCTCATCAGGCACATTAACCTGCTTTGATACGGGTTCTGTAGATTGAACGTCAGAGTTCATCATAATCGGTACCTACACTATCGCGTACTTGTGCCATGGTTTGTTGAGCGGCCTCGCGGGCGCGTTCATTGCCCCGCTGTATCACCTTTACCAAACGCGCCTTATCTTTCTCATAGGGTTCTGCGCGCTCCCGAATAAGCGCTTGTTCCGCCAGTACCGCATCAATCAAAGGCTGTTTGCAATCTACACAACCAATACCGGCCACCGGGCATTCGCGCTTGACCCAGGCGTGTGTTTGTCCATCTGTATAAGTCTGATGTAGAGACCAGACAGGGCATTTTCGTGGATCGCCGGGGTCGGTGCGGCGCACGCGCGCGGGATCGGTTGGCATGCTGCGTATTGCCTTTTCGACGCGCACAGGATCATCGCGAAGCGCGATGGTATTGCCGTAGGATTTGGACATTTTTTGCCCGTCCAGACCGGGCATTTTCGCGCTTTTTGTCAGCAGTGCATCGGGCTCCGGTAGAATGATTCGGCCTTTATCTGCGGCATAGGCTTTGAGGTCTTGTTTATCCTCAGCAGAAATGTTTTGTTGCTCTTCCAGTAAGGCTAAAGCTTGCTGATAGGCCGCGTCACTACCATCGCGAAGGTAGGTCTGGCGTAGGCGGTTATACGATTTCCTGGCCTTTTTACCCATTTTCCCCAATGCGGACTCCACCGCTTGATCAAATAACTTTCCGCGTCCGAACATATGGTTAAAGCGCCGTGCAATCTCACGCGTTAATTCGACATGGGGCACCTGGTCTTCACCCACAGGTACGCCTTCGGCACGATAAATCAGGATATCGGCTGACTGTAATAAGGGGTACCCTAAAAATCCATAGGTAGATAAATCTTTATCTTTCAGTTTGGATTGCTGATCTTTGAAACTTGGCACGCGCTCCAGCCAGCCCAGTGGCGTGATCATCGATAAAAGTAGATGCAATTCAGCATGCTCCGGCACGCAGGACTGGATAAAACAGCTCGCTTTTTCCGGGTCGACCCCTGCTGCCAGCCAGTCGATCACCATATCCCATACATGCTCGCCCATGGTATCCGGGGCATCATAATGCGTAGTCAAAGCGTGCCAGTCGGCCACAAAGAAAAAACACTCGTGGGTATTTTGTAATTCTACCCAGTTTTTCAGTACACCATGGTAGTGCCCCAGGTGCAATTTCCCTGTGGGGCGCATGCCGGATAAGATTCTCGATTGACTCATTTTGTTTTCAGTTTATTGTTGTGTTTCGTGTTTGTGTAAAGCGACGAAATTGCGGTAAGTTTATATCAAAACACAGAGAATACAGAGAACACAGAGCAAAGCTTTTCTTTAATTTCTCTGTGAGCTCTGTGTTGAAAGCAAACATTGTATCAGGCAAGGGCATTCGCATCGCCCTTGCCCTGTCGAACCATGTTTACCCGTCCGTGGTCTATTTCTACCACGGTGGTAGGTTGCAAATCACAAGGGCCGGCGTCGATGATCAAATCGATCTCGTGGCCAATACGATCTTCAATATCATGTGCGTCATTTAACGGCAAGTCATCCCCCTGCATCCATAGGGTCGAACTCATGATGGGCTCCCCCAGTTCGGCCAACAGCGCACTGACAATGAGAAAATCCGGTACGCGCAAACCAATGGTTTTACGCTTCGGGTGCTGTAAGCGGCGCGGCACCTCGCGGGTTGCAGGAAGAATAAAGGTGTAAGGTCCTGGAGTCAGGCTTTTAAGCAAGCGGTAATCCTGGTTTTCTACGCGGGCGTATTTGGCCAGTTCAGATAAATCTTCGCAAACCAGGGTGAAGTTGTGCTCGGGGCTTGCCTGACGAATAGCACGTATGCGCTCAAGCGCTTTGGCATCTCCAATATGACATCCCAGCGCATAACTGGAATCAGTGGGATAGGCCATAATCCCACCCTTTTGGATAATTTTAACCGCCTGTGATATCAATCGACCCTGCGGGTTTTGAGGATGAATCTGAAATAGCTGTGCCATTGCGTAATGATCCTGCTAATTTACTTTTTTACGACGAGGCCCTCGCCCGCGGCGCTGGTCTTTGGGGCGTGGTAAGGCCTGCACCATTTCACGCTTGCCTGAGTCATCTTCATCCTGAATGCGCGTCCACCAATCTGGAATTTCACTGTCAATTTCGCCAATTTTCTGACGCAGCAACAGAAAATCATAGGCCGCGCGGAAACGACGATTTTCAAGTAATCCGTCGATAGACTTTACCCGTCGCATTTCCAGATGCCATTGCATATCCCATATTTCGATTATGACGCTGGACACACGTTTAGGGATTGCAATGACTGGATACTGCGCACGAAATACATTTTCTGCTGCACGGTAAACACCTTCACGACCGCTGGACAAATCAGGGTTTTTATTGCGTTCAGCCAGGTAGGCATGCCACAAAATAACCGCAAAGAAAAAGGCAGGAATGACGGGCTTTCCCTGTGCGACGCGCCGGTCGGTGTTTTCCAGCGCGCGCAATATAAAGTCTTCAACTATTTCATCGCGCTCAATTTCATCTTCGGTGAGCGGAAACAGCATAGGCAGAAAAGCGTGTTCGCACAGGGTGTGCCAACTCTCAACCGCATGCGCATGGTGGAACAATTTAAAAGTTTCATCGAACAAGCGGGCATTGGAGACATCTCGAAAATGATCATGGTGTTTTTCGATCAAAGCTTCCAGATCATCTGGAATCACAAATCCCAGTTTCGCCTTGAATCGCAGCGCTCTGAGCATTCGTACCGGATCTTCAGCAAAACGGGTGTCCGGATCACCAATCAGTTTCAAACGGCGATTTTGTAAATCGTCTACGCCGCCCTGATAGTCAATCACCTGTTTCGCGACGGGATCCAGATACAGGCTATTAATGGTGAAATCCCGGCGGCAGGCATCTTCACTCAAACTACCGTACACGTTATCACGCAGGACTCTGCCCGATTCACTTTGTTTATGGTGCTGAGAGGCTTTATCGCCCGGCGCCGCGCGATAGGTCGCTACCTCGATCATTTCCCGTTTGTGATGTACGTGAACCAGCTTAAATCGCCGGCCGATAATGCGCGCGCGCTTAAATAGCGGCCTGATCTGTTCGGGCGTCGCATTGGTCGCCACATCGAAATCTTTAGGGTGCAGACCCAGCATCCAGTCACGCACGCAGCCACCAACCAGATAGCCATCGTAACCGTTATTTTGCAGGGTTTCACACACCAGCATAGCGCCTTCGGACACATCTGAAATATCGATTTCCAGCGTATCTGCAGAATAACGCTGCGCATCAACTACCTGGCTAATTTTTTCTGACATAAATAATATTATAAAATAGTTTCACAATTTAGAGAAAGGCATCAAAACTTATCGCCTAAATATTGTCTGGCACGCCGCATAACAAAATAGCTATAGGCAAACTGGATCAACAGGAACGGGATGAAGATGAAGACTCTTTGAGAACCGGGTATCAGTACCATCCACATTGCGCCAAGCCCTTGTAAAAAGGTCATACAATAGTGAAGCAAAGCGACTTCCCGGTGAGTAAATTCTGAACGAACTAGCAATTGATATAAATGATCGCGATGCGCCTCAAGTAAATTTTCTCTTTTTATTGCACGGCGAATCAGCGTAAATATCGTATCATAGATTATATTAAACATGAGCAGTGGCATCACCAGAAAGGAGGTGTGTGATGCGTCATAACGCGCCGCGATTATCGCCAGCGTTGCCAGCGTAAAACCAATAAAGGCGCTGCCCACATCGCCCAGGAATATTTTTGCAGGATGAAAATTTAAAAACAGAAAGCCCAGCGCCCCGGCCAGAATGGTATAGCAGGTAACGTATACAAAAGAACTGCCCTGGTAATAGCTTATGGCCATGAAAAACAAGGCCGCGATGACCGTACAACCTGCCACCAGGCCGTCTATTCCATCCATAAAGTTGACCGCGTTAGTCATTCCTAAAATCCACACAAAAGAAATGACATAACCCCAAAGGCCAAGCTGGATATAGCCTAGCCCCGGTAACGCCAGATGATCAATTACGATACCCGTGGCCAGCACAATACCGACCGCGAGAAAATGTGTAATGAGTTTAAAGGTGGCACTTTTATTGTAGATATCATCAATCAGTGAAATGATTGCGACGATCAACGCCGAGCTGACAAAGCCCCACATATACTGAGTACGTATTAGCGTCGTTTCACCCAGCGTGATAATAAAAATCATACCGAGCAGAAAGGTCAGAACAATCGATACACCGCCTGATCGAGGTAAGGGACGCACATGTGAAGACCGCTGATTAGGGCGATCAATAATTCGCCCGTAGCGACGCATTAACTCAGTACCCAAAAATGCCAGTACAGTGAGCGCTATACCAAACAGTACGTGTGTGTAAAATGCAATATGGGTCATGTAGAAAGGTATGATACGCGCGAAATTGCGAATATAAATAGAGGGACAAATTTCATCGCCCGATTTTAATCGAAAATGCGTTCTGGCGCGCAAGCAATCTATCGGGATTATTGGATGTGTTGCGGTATACTCTGCCCGGCCGAAAATTCAGCTTACTTCACAAGTTGGAATTATTTTCAGTTGCACCAGAAACACGCCTAATCCTACTTAATATTAATTCAAGATATGCACCGCATATGACTGATAAGTATAGAGAAATACCTTATAATTATACTTCTTTCTCGGACAGGGAAATTGTTATCCGCTTTATGGGCGAAGAAGCCTGGGAGCTCATCAATCATTTGCGATCAAAGCGTAAAACCGGGCGCTCGGCTAGATATTTGTTTGAGTTGCTCGGAGATATGTGGATTGTAGTACGTAACCCGTTCATTTTCGATGATCTTCTTAACAATCCCAGGCGCAAGCATTCGCTGATCGAAACCCTTGAATCGCGTCTGGCACATATTATTGAACGTGCTAATGGTAATCCCAGCGTTTTAAGCCTGCATAAGCAAGCCCGTCAGGCAGTGGAATCATTCACCGATCTATTTGGCCAGTATGCCAGCGATCGAGCACGTATTATCCGTGCATTTAGCGGTGTCACGCACGCAGATAATATTCGTTTTGACGGCCACGCACGCGTCGCGCACGTTACCGACGCAACCGACTGGCGCGTTGAATACCCTTTTGTCGTTATTACACCGGATAATGAAGCAGAGATGGTGGATATCATACGAAGCTGCATTAAAACGGGATTGAGCATTATTCCAAGAGGCGGCGGCACGGGCTATACCGGCAGCGCAGTGCCCCTGGACCCCTTCACAGCGGTTATTAACACCGAAAAACTAGACAGATTGTCTGATGTGGAGATGCTAAATCTGGATGGGCTAAATGAACCGGTAGCGACCATACGCGCAGGCGCAGGTGTCGTAACGCAAGAGGTATCAAAAACCGCCAGCAAGCATGGCCTGGTATTTGCGGTTGACCCGACCTCACAGGATGCGTCCACTATCGGGGGAAATGTCGCCATGAATGCGGGGGGTAAAAAAGCCGTTTTGTGGGGCACGACGCTGGACAACCTTTTATCCTGGACCATGGTAACACCTGCAGGGAACTGGATGGAGGTTCGCCGCCTGAATCATAACCTGGGTAAAATTCATGAGCAGGAAGAGGTGGAATTTAGCATCGAATGCTGGGAGGATGAATCGCGACAAAAGCAAATTGATAAACGCGTACTTCAAATACCTGGAACGCGTTTTCGCCATACCGGGCTGGGAAAAGATGTAACCGACAAGTTTTTAAGTGGCGTGCCCGGCGTTCAGAAAGAAGGCTGCGATGGTTTTATTACGGGTGCGCGTTTTATCCTGCATACGCCCCGACAAACAACCCACACCGTATGCCTTGAGTTTTATGATTACGATCTTCGAAAATCGGTGCCCGCAATTGTCCAGTTAAGGGATGAGCTCGCAGAAAACCCCGACGTTGATTTAGCCGGGTTGGAGCACCTCGACTGGCGATATATTAAGGCCGTAAACTATACCCCTAAATCGGCTCAGGGCACCCTGCCCCGAATGGTGTTACTAGCCGATATCAGCGCAGATGATAGCGAGATTTTATCTACAGCTTGCCAACAGCTAATCAGCATCGCACGAAATCGCGGTGGCGAAGGATTCATCGCGACTACCGCTACATCACGCGCCCGATTCTGGGCGGCGCGTAAACGAACCGCCGCCATTGCAGCGCATACCAATGCCTTCAAAATCAATGAAGACGTGGTCATTCCGCTGGAACATCTCGGCGAATACTCGCTGGGTATTGAGCGAATCAATATTGAGCAATCCATCAGCAACAAACTGGCCACGGTTGATGCCCTGAGTAAATTTCTTTCGGATAAAACCCAAATATTTGAATGTTGCGCGGAAAAACTACAGGCTGCTGCCGATGAACCTGACGAACAGGCAGACATCCTGGAAGGTAAACGACAAACAGCGCTCAAATTACTTACAGAAACCAATACCCTATGGTCGGCTTACGCGCAGAACCTCGATGCGCCAGTTAAAAATATACTGTCCGCGGATATTCTAGAAGGTTTAGCAGCCAAGGATACCAGGCTGATCGACCTGCTATTGCGCAATGATCTACGTGTTTCACTGAAAGAAACAATCATCATACCGCTCGAGCGCCTGTTCAGTGGCTTGATCATGCAGGATATGCGCGCGCGCATTGCCGGCATCCATAGTAAATACAAACAAAAACGACTGTTCGTGGCGCTACACATGCACGCGGGTGATGGCAATGTGCACAGTAATATCCCGGTTAACTCTAATGATTACGAAATGCTGGCGGAAGCCGACCGCATTGTCGATCGAATCATGGCGTTGACGGTATCGCTGGATGGCGTGATCTCTGGTGAGCACGGTATCGGCCTTACAAAGTTAAAGTATATGGCCGATGAGGCGCTTGAGCCCTTCGTGAACTACAAAGCCCGGATCGATCCGGGACAGCACTTTAACAAGGGTAAGTTGTTGCCCGGCAGCGGCCTTGCGAAAGCTTACACGCCTTCTTTTCGCCTGCTGGAAACCGAGGCCTTAATACTGGAAAACAGTGATCTTGGAACGCTAAATGAAGCGATCAAAGATTGCCTGCGCTGTGGAAAATGTAAACCCGAATGCACTACCCACGTGCCCGGTGCCAACCTGCTGTATTCACCTCGCAATAAAATCCTGGCGTCCGGGCAGGTGATCGAAGCGATGCTGTATGAAGAACAGACACGACGCGGAATTAGCATCAATCACTTCGATGAAATGAACGATATCGCCGATCACTGCACGATCTGTCACCGTTGCCTGGCGCCCTGCCCGGTTGATATCGATTTTGGCGATGTGACCATGCTCATGCGAAAACTGCTGATTGATCACAAGCAACGACGCACGCATATTGGCACCAGACTTGCGATGCATTTTTTAAATATTACCGACCCGCGTTTAATTCGCTTCATGCGCCTTGGATTTATTCAATTGGGTTATGCAGCGCAACGTATCAGCAGCAAAATTGTGAACCGATTTAAACAGAATTCTGTCGCTGAAACGCCAAGATCTACCACAGGAAAACCAAATATTGCACGCCAGATAGTTCAGTTCACTGCAAACCCCTTGCCGGTATTAAAGCCTGCTAAAACGCTGCGTGCATTGCTGGAAATAGAGAACAACAAAGAAGTGCCGGTATTGAGTTTCCCTGATAAGGTGAATCGTAAAGACAAGGCCGTTTTTTACTTCCCCGGCTGCGGGTCGGAGCGCCTGTTCAGCGAGGTTGGTCTCGCAACCATCGCGACCCTCGCCGATTCCGGCATGAAGGTGATCCTGCCACCGGCTTATTTATGCTGCGGTTACCCGCAAAAAGCACAGGGTGAGACCGAGCGCGCGCAACAGATCAACACACAAAACCGCGTATTGTTTCACCGCCTCGCATCTACTCTGGCGGATCTGGATGTTAAACACGTGGTGGTCTCCTGTGGGACCTGTATGGACCAGCTGCTGGAATACCAGTTTGATCGAATTTTCCCGGGCTGCCGCCAACTGGATATCCATGAATATATGCTCGAGAATGACATAAAGCTAAGCGAGGCGCCGGACACAGAATATATTTATCATGAACCCTGTCACGATCCGATGAAACATCATGATTCATTAACAGTTGCCAGCACCCTGTTAGGTAAACAGGTGATCGCCAGTGATCGCTGTTGTGGTGAATCCGGCACCTTTGCGATCAGCCGCCCGGATGTTGCTCAACAGGTTCGCTATAAAAAATTGTCCTCTCTGAAAGCTGGCATCGAGGTTATTCATTCTGAATCACGATCTGCCGACTCAAGTAAACCCGAGATTAAGATCCTCACTTCCTGCCCATCCTGCAAGCAGGGCCTGGCTCGTTATCGAAATGATACCGGGCTGGATGCAGATTATCTGGTGGTGGAGATAATGCAACAGACGCTGGGCCAGAACTGGCAGGAAGAAGTGCTGGCCAGATTTTCCGACAACGGCATAGAGCGCGTGCTGTTATGACGGCCCAACCTGGAACAGTTGATCCTACTTAAGCCGGATAATTCACAAATATCCACCTTGCACAGTGATCCTGTAGTACTCAGCTTATATGGCTCACCCGTAGCCCTCTGCGACCGGGACGAATAAAAATTGCATCGTCTGACTCATGCACAAGCGATAAGCGCCATCTGCGCCAGGCGAAAACGTGCGAATCGTATTTCACAGCGTATATCCACATTGCTCGTATATTATGCGTAACCGCCAAAGCCAGATGTGTTCATCGTATTCCATGTGTATCTCCTGATTCATCTGCCTGCATTCTAGTCGAACTCCCCGACTCAAAATGTGAGTTGCCTCACAATTTTGGGGCGCTATTCTATATACCGGTATCCGTATTTTTCAACCGACTATTTGACCGCCCACGACAGCGTTTATGCTGGCATACAGCGTATTAGCTTGCGAGTATCCGCTTGCTTGTCTATGATGCACGGTTGCTAAAAACATAAAAACATTCATGAATTTCGAAAAATCTATTGGGCTGGATAAAACCAGTCTGCGTAAACGTGACCGTAAACGCCTGCAGTTATATATCAATCTGAAACTGGCCTCTACCGGCCAACCCATCGCACACGCGGGGGACGAGCAATTCATGGAAACGGCGCAGGATTTACTGAAAAGTTATAATGAAAAAAACCGCCTCCTGAGCGGTCATTTATGCCCTGTTGACAGACGAATTCAGGCTTTTCTGGATCGATATCTTGCAGATTGCGAAGGCCGGACACCACGCTTACCCGGGAATAGTTTGATTCTTGACCGCTACGGACTGGCCCGGGAGTTGTCGCTACCGTCTGATGGTGATGTATTTAAATCCGATATTGTTTCGTCTTACCGGACACGCCAGGGCGTACTAAACAACCCGGCCAATGATCGCCGTACTACCAAAGGGTCGTTTCATATCGCGGAAGGAGGATTACCCATTCAATGCGACAAGCTCAGTGTACCTAAAATTGCCTACCAGAATTTGCTGGCATCAGCCTTGAATGCACCTGATGACTTGATGGCGATTCCGTTTACGGCCAACCAGCAGCAGCAAGCCCGGTTATTCGTCTCTTTACTGCTGCGCCCGACTGTGGTGCCCGAAGTGCCCGGCACCAGTCCCCCGAAAAACATGGAAATACGCTTTTTCGCGCCGGGCAATCTGGTCAGCAACCTTGATTTTGTCGAAAGCATCTTCGGCAATGGTGGTAATCCGATGTTACCTGAACACGATGCCGGTCTGGACACCGACCACTGGACAGGGCACACCGGCTGCGTCATCCTGGCACCACACCTGGTCAGCCTGAGCAAGAAATCGCTTGGCCTGCCCAATATTTCTGAGGCCAGTGAGCAACAAATAAAAGAAGGCATGTGCTGGACTGATGCCGATGAAAAATATAATGGTGGTAATGCTTTTAAAATTACCGCGCGGGATGCTACGGGTGTCATGGTCACGATCATTGCGGATAATTACTATGGCTACTGCAAGAAAGAAGTCAAAACACAAATTGGTTACGCTGCCAATCTAAACGGTATGGCCGAGGAAGAACACGCGGGTGGAGCGCTGGCGTTTGCGCGACGTAGTCATGCAGAAGAGTATGGCGTTGACAGCACAACCCGCAAGGTTCCCACCACCTTTTCGCAAATGTGCGCATTATTGGGCGATCATATTGAAATTCAACCCGAGGGTTATGCCATTGATCGCCACTACCCTGACCTGGTTTATGTGCCCAGGGATATCCGTATGCGCGTCGCCGGCCAGAGCATACACTGGAATAAAAATGGCGAAAAATGTGAGGTCCGCCTGCAACCGGGCAAAGTCTATATGCAGCCCAGCGGATATAAAATTGAAATGGAAAAACATCCGGATGCCCCGAGCTGGCGACTGATTGGAACGGATGCGGAGGGCGTTTTCTGCCA
>JAUVBY010000069.1 GCA_030590945.1 Gammaproteobacteria bacterium
CCGCATACGCGAGGATGACGATAAAACGGGATTTAGGTTTTAAGTCTCTAAACATAAGTGTCTTCTGCAAACATTGTTGTACTGCCGTTTAACGTGATCCTACGAAAATTAAACCGGACAGTAGTAATCTGTTTTTGTAAATGATGTGGCAGCATTATAGGCCAGATTTATTCTCAGTATATTATCTGTTTAGATAGTAAAAGGGTGTGATGGTCGAGGATGCTTTCAGGTCTTAATGTGTGCCGGGTAGTCCGCTATGCTTTTTAGCAGGGCGTGATGTATTTGTTCGCGTCCGGAATCATGGTCGACTTGAGAATCAACCGCTTTTAAATTCTGTAGATAGTAATCCGGAAAATCAAGGTAGTATGCTCCTTGAATAACCAGTTGTTTGTACCAGTCATATGGTTTGATTGAATCCCTAAGGTAGGCTTTTTGAGCGAGATAGGTAAAACAGCGTAGGGTCCCGTCACCGAGAGGTACTTCAATTTCGCTATCGATGTATCCGGAGTCCTTGCCTTCGAATTCATCCAGTAAATATTTGTGTCGGGATGCTAGTGTATAAATCGCCCCATGTACTGAATCGGACGGGTGACCTGTATGCCATAGATTGCACTTGGCTGAATCGTCCTGCCCAAGCTTGTGGAACTTTAGCTGGTAACCAAAAACCCGGGTAGCTGTTATCAGGCTTGCGGATTCGACGCGTTCTGTCAGGCGAACCGGGTGCAGGTTCGAGCCATAGGCAAAATAGTGGATCATTATTGATAAGGCAATTTATTAAGTTATTTGCTTGAAAATAACGGCTTATTGTTCCATTCTACAATATTGGGCGCATATACCAACAATATTCCGGTACGTATTTCATGTTATGAGCGACACACTGTTTGAATATAAAGACGACACTTATTCTCTTTCTGTAGAGGGTATGACGTGTGCGCATTGTATGTTGTCTGTAGAGAACGCGGCGTTAACAGTAGACGGTGTGTTTCAGGCCAGGGTGATATTGTCCGAGGCGCGAGTCGAGGTTTCAGGCGGGAAACCACACGAAGTTATTGCTGCAATTAATGCCGAGGGCTATAGCGCCAGGCCGCAGCCGGTTATTCCTGAATCCTGTGATGTCGATACCGCGGTAGACGCACCTGACACTTTGATCCCGGAGAGACAGACCGGCGCGCAGAGTGCAGGCTATGAAATAAAAATCGATGATATGAGTTGTGCATCCTGCGTGACCGCAGTGGAGAAGGCGATACAGGCTGTGGATGGCGTTTCACTCGCCCGGGTTAACCTGATTGCTAAATCAGCTCACGTTGTTGGCGGCGAGCCGCAGGCTGTCGTAAACGCTGTGATTGACCACGGCTATGATGCGAGCCTGCTTGTGGCTGTGCAAAGCTCTGACAATGAAATCGAACGTTATCAACTTGATATTGCAGGCATGACCTGTAGTTCGTGTGTGGCGAATGTCGAAAAATCGATTCGCGCGGTGCCCGGTGTGATGGAGGCGCTGGTGAATCTGGTGGAAAAGAAGGCGATAGTCACCGGCGGTGATCCACAAACAGTGGTCAACGCGATTATAGATTCCGGCTACGATGCGTCTTTCAACGAGGTGGTTGCAGCTGAAGATCGATTTTTACTGAAATTTGCAGATCAACAAAGCGATGCCATGGAATCCCTGTTAGGCGAATTGGGTTCAGAGCTGGAATTTCAGGGCAGTGCCGGGGAAGGCACAGTGGTTTCGCTTAAAACCCGGCTACATCCTGCTCGATTATTATTGCAATTGAAGCAGGCGGGCTTTTCGGCCGATCTGGAAGAACAGTTTGAGGATCCGCACCTCGCACAAGCTGAAGCAGCCCGCATTGAGATTCGTCGTGCCTGGCAGCGCGCCGCACTGGCAGCTCTGGTTGGTATCGGCTTGATGGCGGGCGAGATGACGGGATTATTTCCAGTGCTGGCAGCGGGCAGCGGGCAGCCATTCTGGGGCTTTATGGCGTTGATTACTCTGTTTACCATGTGGTTCAGTGGTCGTAATTACTACCGCACCGCGATTAAACAGGCCAAACATCTGTCCTCGAATATGGATACTCTGGTGGCGCTGGGCACCGCTGCCGCCTGGTTGTCATCGGTGGTTATCATTTTGAATCCTGCGTTTGTCCCGGGCGGCGGTAACCATCTTTATCTGGATGCGTCAGTAATGATTCTGGCTTTTCTGCAATTTGGCCATGCACTCGAAACCCGGGCAAAACGTGTCACCTCCGAAGCGATTGGTGCGCTGGTACAACTGGCACCGAAATCGGCGGCCGTGATCATCGACCATGAGGAAATACACATTCCGGTGTCGCTACTGCGTAAGGGCGATAGCGTTCGTATTAAGCCGGGCGAGACGGTACCGATCGACGGCGAGGTGATGCACGGGGTTTCCAGTGTGGATGAATCGATGTTGACGGGTGAATCACTCGCCGTGAGTAAACAACCGGGCGATGAAGTGATTGGTGGAACCGGGAATAACAACGGCAGTCTGCTTATAAAGGTTACCCGCCTGGGTGAAGAAACAACCCTGTCGCATATTGTCAGCATGGTGCAACAGGCACAACTGAGTAAGCCGCCGATTGCCAATCTGGTCGATAAAGTGTCCTCTATTTTTGTGCCAACCGTGATCGTCATTTCCATTATGACGTTTATCGCGTGGTGGCTATTTGGCCCGGTACCACAACTGGCATTTGCCTTTACCACCGGTATTGCGGTACTGGTCATTGCCTGCCCCTGTGCCTTAGGCCTGGCGACGCCCATCGCGATCATGATGGGTACCGGTCGCGCGGCCCAGCTTGGGATTCTGATTCGCAACAGTGATGCGCTGCAAAGTGCCGCGCACCTGACGCATATTGTAGTGGATAAAACCGGCACGCTGACCGAAGGCAAGCCTTCTATCACGCAGATCAAGTGTCGTGATGTCCTGGATGAGCGAGGTCTGCTGCAACTTGCGCTGAGCCTTGAAATCGGCTCAGCTCACCCTCTGGCACAAGCTGTTCTGCACAGCGCACGCGAACAAAACATCGAAGCAATCGCCTGTGAAAACTTCCAGTCGATTACCGGCATGGGTGTGTCAGGCGTGATTCAACAACAAAGCTATTACCTTGGCAACGAGAAACTGATGCGGGAGCAGGGTCTGGAAATGGTTCCCGGTTGGCGTGAATTTGCGCTCGAACAGGCGGCATTGGGGGCTACGCCAATCTGGTTAGGCAGCAGCGATCAATTATTGGGCTTGCTGATTCTGGAGGATAAAATTAGAGACGATAGCGCACAAGCCATAGCCGCATTGCATGGGCTTGGAATACAGGTCGTGATGTGCACTGGTGATTTTCATAAAACAGCCGATGCGGTCGGGCAGACTCTGGGAATTGATACGGTACATAGTGAGTTATTACCCGAACAAAAATTGCTGGTTATCAATAACCTGCAGAATAAAGGATATAAAGTAGGCATGGTCGGCGATGGCGTGAATGATGCGCCGGCACTGGCTCAGGCCGATACTGGTTTTGCCATCGGTAGTGGTACCGATGTGGCGATCGAGCACGCTGATATTACGCTGGTGGGTGACTCCCTGACCAGTGTCAGCACGGCTATAGCCATATCCGGCGCAACCTTGCGCAATATAAAACAGAATCTGTTTGGGGCATTTATATATAATGTGATCGGCATACCCCTTGCTGCAGGCTTGTTTTTTCCTTTGACCGGCTGGTTGCTTAACCCTATGTTCGCCAGTTTTGCAATGGCCATGTCCTCTGTGACGGTGGTAAGCAACGCGAACCGCTTAAGATTTTTTAAACCCGTAATATTTAAACCAGAGTAATACGATGAGCAATACAACAGAATTAAATATTAGCGGCATGACCTGTAATCACTGCGTCAAGAATGCCAGCAAAGCGCTGGAAGGTGTTTCAGGCGTGCAAATCGTAGAGGTTCGTCTGGAACCCGGCAGCGCGACGGTACAAGGCCCGGCTGAAGCCACGCAGCTTATCGCCGCTATCGAAGAAGCAGGTTACGAAGCAGAACTGGCTTCCTGAACAGTCTAATCCCGAAGCCCATATGCGGCAGTAGTGCGGCGAACCCGGTAACTAGCACCAGCTGGCGGCACCCGAATCGGGCGAACGCAGCAATTCCTTAATATTTGCTTCGATCACGCCATAACCTACATTGCCGTAGAGTTTCTGGCGCCCGTCGTTGAGAATAAATGACGGGCTGCCCTGAACTCGGAGCGCCTGCTGCTCACGGATATCAGATTCCAGGTCAGCGTAGGCGACGCCACGGTCTACGACAGTCTGAATATCGTCTACAGGCAGGCCCGCTTGCGCAACGACATCCAGCAGTACGGGCCAGCACGCAATATCACGGCACTCTTCGAAAAATGCCAGACGTATGGCCTTGAGAACCGGTTCGCATTGTTTATCATCGATATGCTGTACGGCTTTGAGCATCAGGTGAGCGGGTGCTGAAGAAACCGGCTGGCAGTGTTGCCAGATGTCAGGGTTTACGCTGACATGGGGGAAGGACTCAACTGATCTAAGGACATGTTTGCCAAATCCGGCATATCCACCCCGGTCTTGCCAGCCTGATTTTATTTTGTGGGGCGTATCACCGAATATTGAACAAAAGCGATACTCGATTTTTACCTGCTCAGTGAATTTAAGCGTGATTTCATCGACGCGAGCCTGGGCGATATAAGCCCATACACAGAGCACATCAGAGTAGTAGGTGAGTGTGATGCGTTTCATCTTGAATTCTTTAATCATTCTGGCTTGTTGTAGCTCTGCGCTGCGGGTTCGATTTTCGCGTGGCAAGGTCGTAAATTCGTAACAGGTCGCGTTCATCTATGTCGATAAACGAATCGATCTCACTAAGTGCGTAGACAAAATCTTCGTGTGCAATATGCGGGACGCTCGCCTGCGGCTGTGATGAAGCCGGCGCGGGAGAGGAATGCAGGTAAGCGGGATATCGTCGCCAGGCAAAGGCGTAATTGAAGACAATCGCGACCAGGAGAATAACCACTACGTTGAGCAATACAGGGGTGATGACATATAAATACCCAAGTTCGCGTACCGCGTCACCGCCAATCACCGCTGAAATGGCGGTAGCCCCGCCGGGCGGGTGAATACATCGAAGGTAATACATGACTCCAATCGCGGCACCGACCGCAATACTAGCCGCTAGTATCACGTCGGGAATAAACTTTGCGCAACTGATGCCCACGATGGCCGACATAATATGCCCGCCAAAAACCGACCAGGGCTGCGACATGGCGCCGCGGGGGACAGCAAACAGAAGTACCGCGGATGCGCCCATGGAAGCTACGATCAATGCTGCGGCATTCGAACCCACTGACCATTGGCTGATATAAAAAATGCAAAAAATCCCCGCAAACCCGCCCAACGCAGAAACGATCTTTTCTGCATGGCTGACCGGCGTTTGTGCGACGCCTGGTATTTTAAAAATTGTTTTCATGGCGCTGCATGGCTTTGGCTAATGCCTGAGAACCAGACTTTTTAAGTTGCCGGATCGCCTGAGTCTGATCTTGAGCCGGGCGATTTTGGCTCAATTTATATTTAGCCTGAATTTCGCTGATTTCAATTTCAATACCAATAATGGCCTTTAGCATCGCGACGTGATAATCCGGTTGCCAGGGTGATTCATAGCCAGCCTCATATTGATGCGTAAGCCTGTCAACGATTGTTTTAATTTCGTCCGGCTGGTCTATGAGCTTACACGGCCCGTATACGTGTACCGCCTGGTAGTTCCATGTGGGTACGCCCGGCGTGCTGTACCATGATGGTGATATGTAACCATGCGGGCCGGAGAAGGTGATCAGTACCTGCTGATTTTCAATCTCAGTGTGCTGAGGGTTTTGTTTTGCTAAATGAGCAATGAGTGTTTTTCTGTCAGCCGACAGTAAAAACGGTAAATGCGTAGAAAAAGGCTTTCCCTCGACAGTAGAAATAAGCTGACCAAATGCGTTCGCTTCAATAAAGGCGAATATCTCTTCTTCGTCAGTGATCTTGAAATGATTTGGCAGGTACATGCTATGAAAAATTCAGCCGATCAGATGCGGGCGGGTTTTTATGTTCGCCTTCTGGTTGGCGGCATATCCGCACCATGACTTTTAACTATGTGCAATCGCGTCTTCTGTGAAAAGGTAATCTTTCAGCTCTTTGTCGAAGCTGGGGTCTTTGCGCCGGATCCACTCAAGCACCATCGCAGCATGTTCTTTTTCTTCGTCCCGGTTGTGAGCCAGAATTACCTTTAGTTCGTCGTCCTTGCAGGCATCAACTCTCTGGTTGTACCAGTCTACGGCCTCCAGTTCCTCCATCAGGGAGGTGATCGCCCTGTGCATATCGCGGGTTTCGTCACTGAGTTCGTTGACGGGTTCGTGGTAACCTTCGTTTGCCATGTGTTTCTCCTATGGTTTTATTCGAGACTGATGTCAGATCGTGTCCAGCTTATCCGATCCATTGGAAAATGACTACCTCTATCATTACGAGGGTGTCGCAAAAGCATAGAAAAAACTTCCCCCTTTGAAAAAGGGGGATAGAGGGGGATTTAGAATGGCAGATAACATTTTGATAGTGCGCTATTTTGTCTGGCATGCAAATCTCCCCCAGCCCCTCTTTGACAAAGAGGGGAGCTTTTACAACGCCTTCTGATAAAGAGGGGAGAGCTTTTACGACGCCCTCTCATAGCAACCATACAAATGTTTTAAATTGGTGTGGTTAAGCCAATACAAAGCGCCACGATCGGGTAAAATTCAGCGCAAATTGCCTGCGTTCCATTTTAAACCTAAACCATGCCCGAAATTACTTTACCCGATGGATCAGTTCGTTCTTACGAACAGCCCGTTTCAATAGCTCAGATCGCGATGGATATTGGTCCGGGTCTGGCCAAAGCCACACTGGCGGGCAAAGTCGACGATACGCTGGTGGATGCCAGTTTTGTCATTAGGCAAGATGCAGTGCTACAGATTATTACCAACCGGGATGAAGAGGCGCTGGAATTAATGCGCCACGATGCGGCGCACGTGATGGCGCAGGCGGTTCAGGAGTTATATCCCGAAACCCAGGTGACCATTGGCCCGGCGATCGAAAATGGATTTTATTATGATTTCGCACGTGAAACGCCTTTTAGTGAAGACGAACTGGGCAGAATCGAGGCGCGAATGCACGAGATTGTAAAACGCGATCTACCCATTGAGCGTGAGGTGCTGAGCCGCGATGAAGCCCTGAAGATATTTGCAGATCTGGGCGAAGACTACAAAGTACAGATCATCAATGACATTATCCCCGAAGGCGAAGAGGTTTCGATTTATCGCCAGGGTGAGTGGTTTGATGTGTGTCGCGGCCCGCATTTGCCGAGCACCGGCAAACTGGGGCAGGGGTTTAAGCTGATGAAGGTCGCGGGCGCCTACTGGCGTGGTGATTCTAACAACGAAATGTTGCAGCGTATTTACGGTACTGCCTGGCCGGACAAAAAGCAGCTCAAAAAATATCTGTTTCAGCTGGCCGAAGCAGAGAAGCGTGATCATCGTAAAATCGGTAAAAAACTAGATCTATTTCATCTCCAGGAAGAAGCGCCGGGCATGGTGTTCTGGCACGAAAAAGGCTGGCAAATCTATAAATCATTGCGCGATTTTATGGCGCGCGAGCAAGCCGCGCGCGGTTATAAAGAGATTAATACGCCACAAGTAGTGGATATGTCGCTCTGGGAAGCCTCCGGTCATGCAGATAAATTCGGCGATGACATGTTTACGGTGCATTCTGAAGATCGCACTTTTGCGATTAAGCCCATGAACTGCCCCTGCCACGTACAGGTTTTTAATCAGGGCCTGAAAAGTTATCGTGATTTGCCGCTGCGCCTCGCTGAATTTGGCTCCTGCCATCGAAATGAATTATCGGGCTCATTACACGGTCTGATGCGCGTGCGTGGTTTTGTGCAGGATGACGGGCATATTTTTTGTACCGAAGCGCAGATTCAGCCTGAGGTTTCAGATTTCATCGATTTTCTGCACGACATCTATAAAGCGCTGGGTTTTGAAGAAGTGATCTATCGCCTGTCAACCCGACCAGAACAACGTGTTGGCAGTGACGAGGACTGGGATAAATCCGAAGCGGCGCTCGCCAGTGCGCTGGATGCCAAAGGCCTGGACTGGGAATTGTTGCCGGGTGAAGGCGCTTTCTACGGACCGAAAGTCGAATTCTCGCTCAAGGATTGCATTGGCCGCGTATGGCAATGCGGGACTATTCAGGTGGATTTTTCCATGCCGGGACGGCTGAATGCCTCGTATATAGATGAGCGCGGTGACAAGCAGGTCCCCGTGATGTTACATCGCGCGATTCTCGGTTCGTTTGAGCGATTTATCGGGATTTTGATTGAAAATTTCGAGGGCAGATTCCCGCTTTGGCTGGCGCCAATTCAGGCGGTGGTGATGACAATTACCGATAGTCAGCGCGAATATGCGCAAAAAGTCGAAAATAGTTTGAAAAATAAGGGGATTCGGGTCATTTCAGACTTGAGAAACGAGAAGATCGGCTTTAAAATCCGCGAGCACACGCTTAGTCGCGTTCCGTATCTGTTGGTGACGGGTGATCGCGAGATTGAAAATGAGCAAATTGCAGTGCGTAGTCGTGAGGGCGAAGACCTTGGTGTTATGTCGATCGAGGAATTTTCTCAACATCTTGAAACGGTTGGGCTGACACTGCAAACCTGAAACGGTGGTCGTATCGTATGAGAATATGATATGTGGCCGTTAAATTTATTTTGTTTTTGAGGATTTAAACATCGCTAAAAAGAAGCAGGCCAAAATCAATGATCAAATACGATCTGACCCTGTAAGACTGATTGATGAAAAAGGTGAGCAAACGGGAATCGTTTCGCTTACTCAAGCACAACAAAGAGCAGCTGATCTAAGCCTGGACCTGGTTGAGATCTCGCCCAATGCTGAGCCGCCCGTATGCCGGATTATGGACTACGGAAAGCAAATCTTTAATGATCGCAAGAAACGTCAGGAAGCGAAGAAAAATCAAAAGCAAACCCAGGTTAAAGAAATTAAATTTCGTCCGGGTACCGATGTCGGAGATTATGCTGTAAAGCTTAAAAACCTGACCCGGTTCCTGGAAGAAGGAAACAAGACCAAGGTAACGATGCGTTTTAGAGGCCGGGAAATGGCGCACCGTGAACTGGGGCTTGAAATGTTAGAAAGGATTCGCGACGATCTTAAAGAAATATCGACGGTAGAGGCCAGACCGTTGCTTGAAGGACGTCAAATGGTAATGGTACTCGCGCCAAACAAAAGGTAAAGAGTGCGTCGACCGGGTTAATCCTGGCCTGATTCACCGCGTGTAGTATCGAATGTTAATATTGTAAGGGGTAGTTATGCCTAAATTAAAGACACATCGAGGCGCAGCCAAACGTTTTAAGAAAACGGGTACTGGCAAATTCAAGCGTTCTCAATCGCACTTGCGTCATATTTTGACCAAAAAATCCACTAAACGTAAGCGTCATTTGCGCGAGCCTTCTCTGATTCACGCAAGTGATAAGGCTGCGATCCAGAAGATGCTGCCATACGCTTAATTATTACAGGAGTCAAAAATGCCACGAGTTAAACGCGGAGTCACCGCAAAACGTCGCCACAAGAAAATCCTGGCTCAGGCCAAGGGTTATCGGGGTGCACGCAGTCGTACTTATAAAGTTGCCAATCAGGCGGTCGCCAAAGCCGGCCAATACGCCTATCGTGATCGGAAAAATCGTAAGCGCATGTTTCGTCGCTTATGGATCGCGCGTATCAATGCAGCAGCACGTATGAATGAGATGAGCTACAGCCGTTTTATCAACGGTTTGAGCAAAGCTGAAATCACGCTGGATCGTAAAGTGCTGGCGGATATTGCCGTGCATGACAAAGCCGCATTCAGTGAACTCGCTGAACGCGCTAAAGCAGCGCTTGTAGCTTAAGTCCGAACAGCATGCCTATGGGCATTGTGAAGAATGAAGAAAAGGAAGGCGTAGCGCCTTCCTTTTTTGTAATGGCATTATTTGGCTGTAAACGTGTCGTAACAGAAATCTCAGCATTAGCTCCAACGCATCTTATACCGGAACTGGGACTTCAGTCCCGGCGGGTATGTATCCAGGTCATTGTGAATGCGGGGCTGAAGCCCCACTTCCATATTTAAATAGTAACTAACGTGAATAACGATTCTTTAAGCGAACTTGAATCCACCGCACTGAATGCGATTGAGCAGCTTTCTACGCTGGATCAACTCGAAGCCTTCAGGGTGGAATACCTCGGCAAAAAAGGCCTGATCACTGCCCAGCTTAAACGCATCGGCAGTCTGCCACATGAGCAGCGAAAAACTTTTGGCAATGATGTCAATGTGGTGCGAAATTCGGTACAAAACGCGCTGGAAACCCGCCGTATCGCGCTGGAACTGAGCACCTTAAATGAAAAACTCGCTGCTGAGACTATTGACGTTAGCCTGCCGGGTCGCGATGCCGGGTTTGATGGCTCGATTCACCCCATATCGCAAACCATTAAGCGCATGGAAGACATTTTTACGCGCATCGGTTTTACCATTGCGACCGGGCCTGAGATTGAGTCGGATTACTACAATTTTGAAGCCCTGAATATTCCGGAAAGCCATCCCGCACGTGCGATGCACGATACCTTTTACGTGGATGAGAAAACGGTGTTGCGTACGCATACCTCGCCGGTGCAGATTCGTTATATGCACAATACTGAGCCGCCTATTCAAGTCATTGCTCCGGGTAGGGTCTATCGATGTGATTCGGATGTAACCCATACCCCGATGTTTCATCAGATAGAAGGCCTGGCGATTGATAAGGGGATGTCGTTTGCAGACTTGAAGGGCGTGCTGATTCACTTTCTGCAGGCCTTTTTCGAAAAAGACCTGGGCGTTCGTTTTAGACCATCTTATTTTCCGTTTACCGAACCGTCTGCTGAAGTGGATATCGAATGTGTGTTTTGTGAAGGCGAAGGTTGCCGAATTTGCAGTAAATCAGGCTGGATAGAAATCCTGGGCTGCGGCATGGTGCATCCACAGGTATTGAAACACGGTGGCATTGATGCCGAAGTGTATTCAGGTTATGCCTTTGGCATGGGTGTTGAGCGTTTAACCATGCTGCGTTACGGCGTTAATGATTTACGCCTGTTTTTTGAAAACGATATTGATTTTCTCAAACAGTTCAAAGGGTAGGATGAGCGCGCTAGAAATATGAAAATTACAATCTTTAAGCACAGTAATAAGGGTTTTCGAGCATGATTATTAGTGAATCCTGGTTGCGTGAATGGGTATCACCTGAACTCTCAACAAACGAGCTGGCGGAATTGCTGACGCAAGCCGGGCTTGAGGTCGAAACGGTCACGCCGCCGCAGTTGCTGGGTAACAAAGTAGTGGTGGGTAAAATAACGGCCATCGAAAAACACCCGGATGCAGATAAGCTCAATATTTGTCAGGTTGATGCAGGCGAAGATCAGCAGTTGACCATTGTATGCGGGGCGAGTAACGCCCGGAAGGGCCTGATCGCCCCCGTTGCCCTGGTTGGCGCTGTATTGCCAAACGGTATGGAAATTGGTGCGCGAGAAGTGCGTGGTATTGCCTCATCCGGCATGATTTGCGCCGCGGCGGAGTTGGGGCTGGAAGAGCAATCCGATGGATTAATGGAATTTGATGCCGGTGCTCCTATTGGTGTACGAGTGGATGATTATCTCGAGCTGGAAGATGCCAGTATCGATATTGACCTGACACCGGATCGTGGTGATTGCCTGAGTATCGCCGGTGTAGCGAGAGATGTCGCTGCGCTATCCAAGGCCCGGTTGAATTATTCAGAGCCGGAGCCAGTCGCTCCTCAGATCGAGGATGTCGTGAGTGTGACACTGGATGCACCCGCAGCCTGTCCACGCTACGCCGGGCGAATTATAAAAGGGGTGAACCCGGGCGCCCAGACCCCGGATGCGATGAAAGAAAAATTACGTCGTGTCGGGCTTAGAAGTATATCGCCTATCGTCGATGTGACCAATTTTGTTATGCTGGAACTTGGTCAGCCCATGCACTCCTTTGATCTGAATAAACTTGAAGGCGGTATTGTGGTGCGCATGGCCAATGCGGGCGAAAACCTGACGTTGCTTGATGGTCAGGAACTTGAGCTTCAGGAAGACATGCTGGTCATTGCAGATCAGGAAAAACCCGTTGCGCTGGCGGGTATTATGGGTGGAGGAAATTCGGAAATTGATGACAATACCTCCGATATTCTACTTGAATCAGCTTATTTTTCGCCTTTAGTTATTGCGGGAAAGGCGCGTTCACTGGGTTTGCATACCGATGCATCACACCGCTTTGAACGCGGGGTAGATACGCACTTACAACGTGCTGCGATAGAGCGTGCTACTGCATTACTTCTGGACATCGTCGGCGGAGAAGCCGGACCGGTGGTCGATGTGGTCGATGACGAGCGCATGCCTGCAATCGAAACCATTGAGTTACGCCCGCAGCGGGTGCGTGATATGCTGGGCCTGGAGGTGGATGATGCCACCATCAAGCAACATTTGCTCGATTTACAAATGCAGGTGAACGACACAACGTTTCCCTGGTCGGTAACACGGCCAAGCTGGCGTTTTGATGTGACGGCTGAACACGATCTGGTCGAGGAAATTGGTCGCCTGGAAGGGTTAGATAAGATCAAACCTAAAGCACCGCAGTTGAGCGCCAGGCCGCATTTCGAGCAGGAAAGCGTGGTAAGCGAATACACCCTGAAAACGCGATTAGCGGACCAGTCCTACCGTGAAGTAGTTTCGTATAGTTTTATTGATCCTAAAGATCAATTGCCGGGCATCAATGCGATTTATGGTGAATCAAAGCCGGTCGATCTAGCCAATCCCATTGCCAGCAATATGTCGCAAATGCGGCAAAGCCTGCTGCCCGGTTTGCTCAATGCTGCGCGTGCAAACGAACAACGCCAGCACAACCGTATCCGCTTATTTGAGATTGGTAATATTTATAGTGCTGATTCGGTTAGTGATACGGGTGCGCGCGAGCAGGGCAGGCTGGCTTTGTTAGGCGGCGGAGAAATCAGCTCAACGTTCTGGGCAGGACACGGGCGTAAAATAGATTTTTACGATATTAAGGGCGATCTTGATAAGATGTTTGACCGGGCCGGTTTAATATCAGGGATCGAATATCGGGCCGGCAAAGATGTCGACGCGTTTCACCCGGGGCAGGCGGCCACGATATTTCTCAATGGAAACCCCGTTGGAATGATGGGTGCGCTGCACCCGCAAGCACAGAAGCATTTTGATCTGAATCAACCCTATTTTATGGCAGAGGTGTCTTTGTCAGTCTTGCTAAACAGAACGATTTCCAGTTTTGAAAATTTGTCAAAATTCCCTGAAACGACGCGTGATTTGGCTCTGGTGGTTAAAAATGAGGTCGCTGCGGGCGATATTTTGACTGAAATACAAGAAAAAGTCGGGAAGTGGTTGAAAAAATGTGAGATATTTGATACTTATAGAGGTGAAAACATACCGTCTGGGTTTAAAAGTTTAGCGTTCAGCTTATCTTTGCAATCTGAGAGCGAAAGTCTGGCCAGTGATTTTGTTGATAATTTGATCAATGATTTACTAGAAACGCTCGAATCCAGATACGGTGCAACGTTGAGAACTTAGTGTTACAAAACTTAGGAGCGCTCGATTACTATGACAATTACAAAAGCAAAGCTGGTTGAAGCTTTATTTGATGAAGTCGGATTTAATAAACGCGAAGCCAAAGAACTTATTGATCAGTTTTTTGAAGAAATTAGACTTTCTCTGGAACAGGGCGAGGTAGTTAAAATATCCGGTTTTGGTAGTTTTCTGTTGCGCGACAAAAGTTCGCGACCGGGCCGTAACCCAAAAACTGGAGAAGAAGTGCCGATTTCTGCAAGGCGTGTGGTAACATTCCGCGCAAGCCAGAAATTAAAAAGCAAAATTGCCCGGAATTCCGAGGCTCTGGAAAAACAATTTAGCGAGTAGTACATACCTACATGACCATGCTTGATACCGGCGCGATGGAGCTGCCGGAAATCCCCGGAAAACGCTATTTCACAATCGGTGAAGTGAGTAAATTGTGTGACATTAAGCCGCACGTGCTACGCTATTGGGAACAGGAATTTGATCAGCTCAAGCCGGTGAAGCGCAGAGGCAACCGCCGTTACTACCAGCGACACGAAGTCAAACTGGTTCGGACTATACGCCAATTGCTGTACATCGACGGATTCACCATCTCCGGTGCCCGTACCAAGCTCGAAGGCCTGGATATGAATTCAGCCGAGCCTGGTAAGTCAGCATCACTCGGAACCCAATCTAAAAATATTATTTCACAAGTCATCAAGGAATTAGATGAAGTTGTGTCAATGTTGCAGTAGAATACGCCGCCGCCGGCCCACTCATTAAGGTCGGTTTTGTATTCGGGGCGTAGCGCAGTCTGGTAGCGCACCGCAATGGGGTTGCGGTGGTCGGAGGTTCAAATCCTCTCGCCCCGACCA
>JAUVBY010000104.1 GCA_030590945.1 Gammaproteobacteria bacterium
AAAAACTCCCCTCTTTGGCAAAGAGGGGCTGGGGGAGATTTGAATGTTAGGCAAAATGTTGCGCTATTAACATGTTATTTGTTATTCTAAATCCCCCTCTGTCCCCCTTTTTCTAAGGGGGAGGTTCTTGGTTTTGCTCTGAATTTGCCTTTTTCTGTGAGGGTGTTGCAAAAACTCCCCTCTTTGATAAAGAGGGGCTGGGGGAGATTTGAATGTTAGGCAAAATGTTGCGCTATCAACATGTTATTTGTTATTCTAAATCCCCCTCTATCCCCCTTTTTCTAAGGGGGAGGTTCTTGGTTTTGCTCTGAATCTCCCTTTTTCTAAGGGGGAGGTTTGGCGCTGGAGTAGGACTGGGCTACGGCCAGGCCCATGATGGCGGCGTAGGTGATGGCGATGGCGGGGATCTGCAGGCTGAAATCGACCAGGCTGTGAATTCCGACCAGTACGCTGGCGGCGACCCCGGTTGCGGGGTATAGCCAGTCACGTCGGCGTTGAATGACGCCTCTTAGCGTGATTAGCGTCAGTCCGAACATGGCCAACAAAAGTGAGACCATGGCCGGGACACCCAGTTCAAAGCTGTTTTCGAGGTAGGTATTGTGGGCTTTGTCGTAGATATTGTTAATATCTGCGTTGCGGTACATCCTGAATCCTTCGTAATAGCTGCCGTAACCAAAACCTGCCAGGGGAGCATCTTTGGTCGCGTCTATGGTCAGTTCGTACACCCTGCCCCTTTCTCCGCCGCCCGTCTGTATCTTCCCCAGGCGCTCCAGCAAAGGATCGTTGCTCACTGAAAACGCCAATAAGATAATTACGAATACTCCGCCGATACTGCTGAGCAACATTGTTGTGTTTAGCCGCATCCTCGCGATGTAGATGAAGAGTAGCACCAGAACCGCAGGCCCCGCGCTAATAAAACCACCGCGGGACTGGGTGGAGATCAGTGCGGTTGTGAGTAACATCAGGCCGAGTAGAGGCTTCCAGCTGATAAAAATATAGTATTCGAAGGTCTCCTGCCTGCCCATAAGCGAGCCGTAGGGTGATCCGGCTCCGCGTGAAAAATTGGCAAGCGATAAGGCCATCAGGCACAGCAGTCCTAAACCCGCGTAGGTTACATAGGAGTTGCGATTAATGAAGGTGCTGGTGACCGTGGTATTCACCGTTTCGGTGGATTCGATCCAGAAGAGGATGTTGAAATTTCCCCAGTAAATAATCAGGCCATACAGGGCATAGAGAATGCCCGAGATAGCGAGCCACTTAAGCATGCTGTGTGCCCGGTGCGGGTTACGGCAATACTGAAAGCTTAGAAAAAACATCAGGCCATAAGACATCAGTCGCATCACGGCAATCAGGGTATTATCTGGCGTTAGGCTGATTGTAGTTGGTATGGGTGAGCCGAGCATTTCTCCGCTCAGGCTCCAGAGCGGGTGAGTCCAGGCTTCGGGCATAAGGCTGGTAGCCTGAAACATGGCCCAGAGGACAGGCAGCAGAAATAAAATTACGATCCACCCGGGTACAGACGCGGATATGGTGCGTTGATTCCATAGTGTATTGACTACCCATGCCAGGGTCAGAAGCGAAACGATCAAAGCACAGAGACTCCAGGACCAGTTACGGTTACTACCCAGGGGTATTGGCGAGAGTACGATAAGCAGCAGCAATGCGTAGAAAAGGATCGAATTGATACGCCTGCCGATGTTTGAATCAGGTATTTTTGCCTGCGCATGCTGTTTGTGCATAGGCTTAGCTTTGAATCACCTGTTGTGTTTCATTTTCCAGTACCAGGCAGCTTAATTTACCCGATATATAGGCACCGGTATCCAGGCCGATACGGTTTGGCTGAAAGTCGGGCTCGTTGGTGATGGTATGGCCGTGCACGATGATTTTCTCAAACGGTTTGGTATGCTGGATGAAGGCATCGCGTATCCAGAGCTGCTCGTCCGGTGTTTGCTTGTCTAGCGTAATACGCGGGTTCACACCGGCGTGTACGAAGTAGTAGCTTCCCGCGATATAGAAAAGGCGGGTGTTTTCCATGAAATTGATGTGTTCAGGCGAAATTCGCTCGCGTAATTCATTTTGTAATTGTTGTAAATCCTGTTTACTGGTGGGAATTTTACTGTAGCGAACGCCGTAACTTACCAGGGTTTGTAAGCCGCCGTAGTTAAACCAGCTGCGGCCTACTTCGGGTTCTATGAGGAAATCTAACAGGGTTTGTTCGTGGTTGCCTCGTAGGTATATGCTCTGGAAATTGGGTAAGGGTTTGCTTATTAATGATTCGATAACGAGTTTGGAGTGCTCGCCTCGGTCGATGTAGTCACCGAGGTAGATGATTGTTTTTGTGCCGGTGTATTGCTTGGCGTGTTCGAGGATTTTTTTGTGGAGTTGTTGTAACAGGTCGTCACGGCCGTGGATGTCGCCTATGCAGTAGATTCGGGTGTTTGGTGGGCAGTAAGGTATGACCTGGACGTTGCTTTTGAAGAGATTTTTGAAAGGGTTTTTCATACTAGATTAAATCCCCCTCTATCCCCCTTCGCAAAGGGGGAAGACAAGAATTCTCCCATTCGGCAATAATCCTCTCCCTTAGAAAAAGAGGGAGACAAGAGACCTTCCTTGCACAAATCCTCTCCCTTCGCAACGAGGGAAGACAAGAGGCCTCCCCCTTAGAAAAAGGGGGACTGAGGGGGATTTTCTGTTGAGCAAAAGACAGCATAAAGTATCGTAGGGTAAATAAGCGCAGCGCATCCACCAAATTTATTGTTAAGCTCGTTCTTACGGTGGATGCGCTATCGCTTATCCACCCTACAAATTTCGGGATATGGATTCCCATCTGCGTAGGAATAACGTGGAGAATGGCATTCACAATTTACCCTCTATTTCCATCGCCAACTCAGGGTCCGTATTTGCAATCAACCCGAGCAAAGCACCCTGATCTATATCACCCGATTCCATAAATGCCAGTAGATCTTTCTGATAAAAACGCCAGGCCAATTGTATCTGATCGCGGATTAAGGGGAGATCCTGTTCTTCAAAATCATCAGTGAACCTCAGGCTCAGCGCTAGGCGGTCGAGTATTAAATATTGTTCGGCACGGCCGGTGTAAATCGACATCTTCAGTGTTTTTACGACCGAATTACGATCATGGCTGAGATAATAATGTATCCAGGCCAGACGCAGCCAGGAGGCCGGGTCTGCAGGGGATTTTTTGAGCGTGGACTCAAACGCGTTTTGAGATTGGCCAAGTGATTGTTGGCCTGCGGGCGTATTAACCTGCAGAGTGTAAGCCTGTAAATAGTATAACCAGCCCAGGCCCTGCCAGTATCGGGCCTGGTCGAGTTTTTGAATGGATTTTTGTGCGAAATTAATCAAAACCGGAAACTGGCGCTCGGTGATTGGGAAGTCTTCCCAATGGCGCTTTAGAGCCGCCTCAACGGGCAGATAGCTGAGGCTGGAGGCGAGACGAGGGTATGACAGGAACAGGACAGAGAACGCTATGCTTGTGGCGAGCGCAAGAAGAGAAAGGCGTTTGATTTGGGTGTTCATGCTAACGGCAGAGGTTAACACATTGGCCATAGTTGTTATTAGGATGTAGGGTGGATGCAAGATCTCCCCCTTTAATAAAGGGGGCTGGGGGGATTTTATGGTGTGTGATATGAACTTTTAAATCCCCCTCTATCCCCCTTTTTCTAAGGGGGAGGTTCTTTTCCTTTTCCTCTATCCCCCTTTTTCTGAGGGGGGAGTTAATAATCGAAACCTTTAGCTTGAATAGTATTGGCCGTATTTGCCGTAGTGATAATAATAGCCTGAATCACCGTAGCCGTAGCTCCCGTAGCGTTTCAGGTTGACCTGTTGCAGCACGCAACCGGCGATATCCACGTCATAGGTTATGAGTTGCTTTAGCGCGGCCTTGACGACTTTTTTCGGGGTTTTGTCCCAGTGCACTACGAATACGGTTTTATCAACCAGGCGACCCAATATTCTTGCATCGCTGACGGCCATTACCGGCGGGGTATCGAAAATCACGTAGTCAAAGTTCTTTCTGAGGAAGGCGATTATACTTTGCATGCGATGCGAAGAAAAAACATCACTCGCATTGACGTATTCTGCACCGCCTTTGGGCATGATCAGCAGTTTGCTCTTCTCGTCTTTGATAACGTATTCAGAGACATCGTTGTCCGTGGCCATCACCAGGTCGGTTAAACCTTTGCTTTTGGTCGACAAGCCCAGTTTTATCTCCACTGAGGCACGGCGTAAATCGGTATCCACCAGAATCACTTTTTTGCCGGATTGCGCCAACAGGCGTGCGAAGGATATCGCCAGTGTCGACTTGCCCTCTTCCGGCACTGATGACGTAACCTGTATGGTTTTGACCGCTTCATCCGGACCCGACAAAATTAGCGAGGTGCGTAGTGAGTTGAGTGATTCTGCATAGCTGGAGCCAGGTTTTTCCAGAATATAATCCTGTGGCTTAACGCCTTTAGGCGTTCGTGGAATTAAACCAATGGCTGGAATACCCAGCTGGTTCTCGACCTGCTCGGGGCTCATTATGCCGGAACTGATGGCCTGTAGTAAAAATACCAGCATCGCCGCGAAAAAGAAGGCACCGGCGATAATCAGTATAGTCGCCCTTTGCTTATTCGGATAGGATGGCGAACCCGGCACCACGGCTTTAGAAATTACCCGCGCATCCGCTTCTTGCTGCAAGCCACCGGTACTACTGGTTTCTTTAAAACGACTGAGAAAGGTTTCGAATAAGGCTCGGTTGGCTGCCGCTTCACGTTCCAGAGAACGCAGTTGCACGGACTCTCTATTTTGCTCTCCCGAGGCCTGTTTAAACTCGTTCAGGCTGGCATCAAGACTGCGCTCTCGAATACGCGCGACATCGACTTCATTCTTCAGTCCTGCAACAATTTTGTTAATTTCCAGTTTGATTCGCTTACGAACATCCGCAATCTCGGCTTTAACCTGGATCATTTTTGGATGTCTGGCACCATAGACGGACGAATACTCAGAAACGGTACGCGCCAGTTCAGCTTCCTGTGTTTGCAGCCCCTGAATCAGAGGAGAGGACAACACTTCCGATGCGGATTCCACACCGCTACCGCTGCCACTGGTCAATTTACGCATCTGACTTAATCGGGCATCGGCCTGCGCGCGCTCAGCACGGGCAATAATTAGCTGGCTATTGATCGCCGAGAGTTGTTCGATGACGATCTCACCGCCCTGGGTTTCAGTAATATCGTATTGCTCGCGGTACAACTGCACGGCCTGCTCGGAGTCCTCTACCTTGATTTTCAGCTCTGCCAGCTGGTCGTTCAACCAGGTGGTGGCCTTTTCAGTCGCCTCAAGTTTGGCTTCCAGCTGTCCAATAATATATCGCTCAGGCACTTCATTGGCGATTCGAGCAGCCAATGCGGGATCCAACGATTCAAAACTTATTTTGACGACACTTGAATATGACTTGGTCTGACTGATCTTTAATTTTGATCTGAAAATACTGGTGGCGGTTCCAATGTGTCGCTCCTCTTGCTCTTCTTCGGTCAAAACTTTTTTGGCCTCGGGCGTCGCGCCTAGCGCCAGTTTCCAGGCGTCCGACACATAATCTTGCAGCGATTGCTCAGTTTGCTCATCCAGCGTTGCAGCACTTTGTTCGGTTTGGGGTTCTACAGAGGGTTTCCAACTATCCGGAATGTACTGGATCGGGTTTAGATAACTGGACAAACCCGGCGGGCGCAATGAGGGGTTGAACTCCGGCAGCGAAACCAGGTCAAGTTTTTCGACCACCTTCCTCGCCAGCCCGCGGGATTCTAATACCTGAATCTCGCCCGCAATGGCGGTATAGTTGCCCGCCGTAATACCTGATACAACCGCCTCGATGTCGACAATCTGCGCTTTTTTCAAACCGATCAATATGCTCGAGGTCGCCGTATAGCGCAGCGGCTTCTGATGCAACATAATCAGGCCAACCGCGATAATAAATAAAGCGACCGTGAGCAATAAACGCCGCCTGAACCAGAGCGTATGAAAGACTTCAAACAGCGATATCTCGTTTTCGTTCTCCTCCTCAAAGCCGGCAGGTTCCAGGTTAATATTTGCGCGGGTATTCATTCAGATATCCTTAAAACAGCCGTTCCGTTACGCGGATAATATCGCCGGGTCTGACAAAATCGTTCAACTGAAGCTTCAGCTCTTCAGCTTCCACGTCCTCAGATCGCTTCACCATTACATACTTTTTCCTGGCACGGTAAGAAAACCCGCCTGCGATAGCCACCGCGTTTAAATAGCTTATACCCTCTACGAAGGGGTAAGAACCCGACGAGCCGATTTCACCGATTATGTAATACGGCCGGAAATTAAGTACTTCAATACTTACGCGGGGGTTTAACAGGTAATCCGGCTTGAGTTTGCTGACAATCACATCACTTAGCTCGGGGATAGTCAGTCCCCCGGCCTGGATGCCATCAATGAACGGCATCGCGAAGCGCCCCGAACCGTTGATGGTATATTCACCGCTCAAATCATCCTGTTTGAATACGGTAATAGAAAGTTTGTCCCCAGGGCCGAGCTGGTAATTGGCACGAGTCTGGTCATTTTCAGCCGCGTGTGTTGCGCTGACTAGTAGTACGGCGAACAGAATACAAAGCGAACGAAAATATCGGATCATTACATCTAAAGTGAAGGTTACGCATACGCCGGAGCGCGCAAGCACTCCAGAGGGTTCAAACGTAGTTTAACAGCCTTACAGTGCGGCTACCAGTTTGCTCCGAATGTGAGCAAAGCCCGGTTATTTGTGTATTCCTGTAGCGCTATATCTGAATCACGATTTTCGTAGCGATATTCCAGCGCGGTGTACAGCAGGCGGGAAATCAGGTATCGGCCTTCCAGGCCAAAACCGGTGATGGTTTCTTCTTCTTTCTGGCCTTCTGCGTTTTGCTCAAACTCGTTCAAGGTATAATCGGCATCTGCAGATAATATGATATTGCGTTTGAGCTCATGTTTGATATCCACTCGCGCGGTCGTGCTGAGATAACCTGACACGGTAGCTTCAGTAGATTCTTCTACGTTTTGATCAATGTTCAAACCAACGCTGGTCAATCGACTTGGAAACCATTTCAAACCCGCGCCGTACACATTACCTTCAATATCCCCTTGCGTCGGACTGTCGTAATTCTGCTCCAGATAACCGATGAAAACATCGCCTATCAGTAAATTGCTCAGGAGAAAATTGATACCACCGGTAATTTTAAAACCCGTCGAGGAACGTTCAATGCCGTTCTGGTCAATATTCTCGTCGTAGCCGACGCTGTTAGTCTGGCCCTGAATGTATAAATTACGTTGTGGCATCACATCATAACCAAGCCGTACACGCAATTCAGAACGAGATCGATCACGGTCGCTATTATCAATAGGGTCCCCAAAAATACTGACGTTATCCTCGTAATCCAGGGTGTTGTAATCCAGGTCAGCTGAAAACTCCAGCCTCGCCGGTTTATATCTATAACCTACACCCACAAACGCATCCGTAAATTCGGTAGGCTCTGCGCCAAATACAGTTGGCGTCTCTGTAAACGCATCCACTTCGCGACTATCCACTGAACTTCGGCTTTCCGTCAGGTTTTTGATGCCTAATCTACCGGTTGCGGAGCTACCTCTTTTTATATCGAGTCTACCGCTTCCACTCAGTTCACTGTTCCCGAAATCTTCACTGTCCAAATCGCTGTACCGGCCCAGGTTAACCGATGCCAGGCCTTTGAGCGCGTGACGATTCCAGTCACTGTTCGCGGTCACTGAGGCTTTACCGGTTACGGCGGTATCTGATTGGGGCGCGAGGCGGCGAGAACCGGTATCTACGGAGTTCTCATCGGGTAAACGAAAAACGTTATCGTCGTAGCCTATTCCGATTTCCAATACGGGATATAAGAAAAAGCTACCGGAATGAATTCCTCGTGGCGCATAACCTTCTTCCGCAGCAAATACGGATTGGGTGCTACCTGCGATAATTACGCTCAGGGCGATAGACGTTTTAGAGAAGCCAGTAAATTTGTTATTGTGTTTCATACTTGAGTATCCAATAAACGACCACGCCTAGTTAGGCGAAGCGACCGAAGAAGATGGTGCGGGTACGGACGACGCAGGAGATGGCGGCGCCGGTGCAGGTGGTGGCAGTGGCGGTGTATCAACCTGAACAGGCGGCGTATCCGTTTCCTGCGCTGTACGCTCAACACTGCGGCCGCCCAGATAAGCGCCCACACCCAGTATAGTATTACTGATCGCTGTTGTGGTGGCTTCATCCGGCGCGTGCGCTGAAACCGCAACCGCAATCGCTTCAAGATCTTCTTTGCCATCCAGGACAATCAGGATTTTCGAACCTTCTAGAATCAAGGTAGCGGCCAGTTCGTTATCCGCATCGGAGGAGTTCGCATCGATGATCAGGATAACAGCCTCGTTATCATCGTTAATGTAGTAAACGTGCAATTCGTCTGCTATGGCTGGCGCAACGAACAGCAATACAACACTTAACGCAATGGCCCTAAGCCAGCTTTGAATTTTTATCACACCACTCGTCCCTATTTTTATTCCGTTCATATTATTTATTTACAATTAAAATTGAACATCAACAAACTTTATAATCTCGAAATATACTACACTTCGCGCGGTGATAACAAGGAGTTAGGAATTTGCACTCGAATAGTGATAAGCAGAATAACGGCCAGAATACTGACATAATCATCCTCGGTGGAGGCATCGCCGGCCTGAGTATTAGCCATCATCTGCTGAATTCCGGACTGGAATCGTTCAAGGTATATGAATCGCAGGCACAGGTGGGCGGTTTGGCGCGCAGTTTTCGCTGGCATGGTATTGCATGTGATCTCGCCCCGCACCGGCTTTTCTCGGAAAACAAAGCCATCCTGCAGGAACTGCTGGATCTGGTTGAATGCAACAAAATCAGCCGCGATAGTGAAATCGTGCTTAGCGGCAAGCGCATAAGCGACCCTATCAATATATTCGAACTGCTCAAGGTTAATTTTCCTTTTCACAGTTTTAAGCTCATTTTTAGCTACTTGCGTGCAAAACTGACCCCGGACAGGGAACTGCAAAACTTTGACGATTTCGTGAAAAATTCGTATGGCGATGCGTTGAATGATTTGTTCTTCAAGCCCTATGCGGAAAAGTTGCTCGGCATTAAATCGCACGAAATCGCCGCGGCCTGGGGCACGCGAAAATTACGCGTATCGGGGTTTCGAGATGCCATTAAAAAAGACACCAAGCTCTATTTTAATTACTTTTACTACCCGAAAAGTGGTGGCTACGGCGCCTTTTGCCAGACGCTGGGTGAGCGGGTTGAACACAAAACCCAGACACAGTACCGGCTTGAAAAGATTAACTATATTAAAGCTGAAAAAAATTATGAGTGCTTTTTTCGTGACACAGACGGCCAGTTAATCTGCAAGAAAAGCCCGACACTGGTTTCGACGCTGCCGCTCACCATCCTGTTGCAGGCCCTGGGGCATTCCAGCTCGCTGAACTATCGTAAAATGCGACTGGTATACCTGCATGTTAATCTTGAAAAGGTCATGGATCAGCAATGGGTTTATTTCATCGATCCGGAAACGGTGTTCAACCGGATTTCAGAGTTTAAAAATTTCTACCCGCAACACGCGCAGAAAAATACCACAGTATTGTGCGCCGAGATCACCTCAAACCCGGATTGTAGCAGCGATGAGGTAGTGGATGAGCTTGTACGCCTTGATATACTGAAGGCCGCAGATGTTCTGGACATAAAAATAATCGATATCCCCAACGCCTACCCGGTTTTTGACCAGCAGTACGAGGAAAACCTGGCCAGCGCGAAATCCATCCTGGACCAACACCCCAGTCTGATTTTACTGGGCAGGCAAGCCGAATTTATACACCAGGATATCGATGAGATTTATGCGGCGGCAAAGGATACAGCGAAAAAGTGTGTATCCATATTCGAAAGCCACGGCATAGATCACACGTAGGGTGGATAAGCGCAGCGCATCCACCGTCGTTACGTCTAGAACGGTGGATGCGCTGCGCTTATCCATCCTACAGGGACGAACTTTCCATCTTATCGCCATTCTGCTAATCACCGCAGTTGTGCTGTGCATATTTGGACAAACCTACTCCCACCAACTGCTGGGTTATGACGATCCTTATTTTGTAAGCCACGTACCCGAAGTCACCTCCGGCCTGTCATTAGAAAACCTTGGCTGGGCGTGGACCACCTCGGAAATGAGTATCTGGCACCCCTTAACCTGGCTCAGCTTCCAGTTCGAAACTGAATTTTTCGGCCCCGACAATGATAGCGCGCGCTTCCTCAGCAACACCTTACTACACCTGGCCAACGCCTTATTGGTGTATCTTATAGCTTTAAAACTGCGTTTTAGCGGTGTTCACGCTTTGATCATCGCCCTGCTGTTCGCGGTTCATCCGCAGCACGTCGAAGTGGTAGCCTGGATCTCCAACCGCAAAGAGCTACTGGCCACATTCTTCGGTCTGATGGCGCTCTGGC
>JAUVBY010000171.1 GCA_030590945.1 Gammaproteobacteria bacterium
GCTGAAGATTTTGCGCACGCCGGGTACCCGGTAGACGCTGCTGCCATTTTACTTTGCGAACTCGATGGAATTGCCGAAGAGATTGAACCGCAACTGGAAAAATTGAAATCCATACTGCAACAATACGATGCGAGCTCAATCAAGCTTGCCCGGGATGAAGCTGAGCGAATACGTTTCTGGTCGGGTCGTAAAAACGCGTTTCCTGCGGTGGGTCGCTTATCGCCTGATTATTATTGCATGGATGGCACCATTCCACGCAAAGCACTGGCGCAGGTGTTGCAGAAAATCGACCAGTTTTCTAAAAAATATGACTTGCGGGTAGCCAACGTATTCCATGCTGGTGACGGTAATCTTCACCCGCTCATATTATACGATGCAGGTATTGAGGGCGAGTTTGACAAAGCCGAAGCACTGGGAGGTGAAATTCTCGATTTGTGTATTGCCGTGGGTGGCACCATCACCGGAGAACACGGTGTTGGTCTGGAAAAGATTGACCGGATGTGTGTACAATTTTCCGACGTGGAACTTGAACAGTTTCGGGCGATCCGCACCACGCTGGATCCTGATGGCCTGCTTAACCCGGGCAAGGCCATACCCACGCTAAACCGTTGCGCGGAATTTGGGAGAATGCACGTCCACCATGGGCAGCTTGCGCACCCTGAACTGGAGCGATTTTAAAATCATGAACGATAAGCAATACTCGGCATTGGTCGAGCGCGTGAATAGCGCATACCGCTCAGGCCAGGCGCTTAATATCTGCGGTGCTTCAAGTAAAACGTTTTATGGTGGCCTGCCCGATGGCATCGCGCTTCCTGTCGGCGAGAACAGGGGCGTTATTGATTATGACCCGGCAGAACTGGTGATTGTGGCACGCGCCGGAACCAGCCTGAGTGAAATCCAGACCCTGCTCGCGGCGCAGGGCCAGATGCTCGGTTTCGAGCCGCCCTTTATCGATCAGGGCGCTACGCTCGGCGGCGCCGTTGCCAGCGGGCTGGCGGGTGCGTGCAGGCCTTACCGGGGAGGAGTGCGTGATTATCTGCTTGGCGTAAAAATCATCAACGGAAAAGGGCAGATTGCTCAGTTTGGCGGCCGCGTAATGAAGAATGTCGCCGGCTTTGATTTATTTCGGCCGATGGCAGGAGCAATGGGCACGCTAGGCGTGTTATTAGAGATCTCGCTACGCGTCATTCCCGTTCAGGAACAACAACAGAGTTTCGAATTCAACACAAGTAACCAGAAAAATGCAATTAATACCTTGTGTGCGCTTGCTAAACAACTGCCCAGCTTGAGCGCAGGCGGTTGGCTCGAGGGTAAGCTACAGCTACGACTTTCCGGCAGCCAGCTGGCGGTCAGCCGCGATACAAATCTCCTTGCACAATCCAACAGCCTGTCAGAAATAGACGCCTTACGCTGGCAAACCGTAAGCCAGTTTGAGCACCCGTTTTTTACACAGCCCGATATAGATAAAGCGAGACCGCAGAACAGCATCTGCAGCATTGATCTGGCCCCCGCCACACCGCCCGTTGACCTCCCTGGAGAACAGTTGATCGATTGGGGAGGGGCACGCCGCTATCTAAAAACGGAACTGGATATAAAAGCAGTTCGACAATCCATAGAAAAGCTCGGTGGCAGCGTAAGCTTGCTAAAAGGTGGAGAACGAAGCGCGTTTTTCCACCCCCTGAATCCTGGCATGATGAGCCTGCACCAGCGCCTGAAAAAATCCTTCGACCCAAAAGGGATTTTCAATCCCGGTCGTTTATACCCTGGACTATAAACATGGACGTTACGCTCGCTAATTCTTTCAAACGAAATGAACCGGCGCAATTAGCCGCTGACATTATACGTAAATGCGTACATTGCGGATTCTGCACCGCGACCTGTCCGACCTATCAATTGCTTGGAGATGAGTCAGATGGCCCGCGAGGCCGCATTTATCTGATCCGGGAGCTGCTTGAGAAAGGCTCCGCAACAAGCAAAACCCGACTCCACCTGGATCGCTGCTTATTGTGCAGGGCTTGCGAAACAACCTGCCCTTCAGGCGTACACTATGGCCGCTTGCTCGAAACCGGGCGCGAGCTACTGGAGCAGGTGCAACCCCGACCGGCTGTCAATACTCTGCGCCGTAAAACCCTGGCAAAAGCATTGGTGCAAACGCCAGTGCTTAACGCATTGGTGAAAACCGGCGTACGCGGGCGCAGACTACTGCCGCAGAGCATTCGCAAACAATTACCCGCAAGCCTGCCCAAAGTACCCTGGCCCGTAACACGCCATAAGCGTAAAATGCTGGTCCTGGGCGGTTGCGTACAGGGTGCACTTAGCCCGCAAACGAATTTAAGCGCGGCCATGCTGCTCGATTCAATTGGCATCTCTTTACTCGAAGAAAACAAGGCTGGTTGCTGTGGTGCGGTTGGCTTACATACCAGCGACCATGCCATGGGCCTGCGCCACGCAAGGCAGCGGATCGATATGTGGTGGCCTTTAATCAACGAAGGGCTTGAAGCTATCGTATTTACTGCCTCGGGTTGTGGTGTCACGATCAAGGATTACGGTCACCTGCTCAAAGATGACCCCGACTACGCCCATAAAGCAGAAAAGGTATCTGATCTGGCAAAAGATATTTCTGAAGTCGTGCTAGCCGAAATCAAGCAACTTGACCCGCACATCGGCAAGCAACGGAAAATCGCGTTTCACCCTCCCTGCACCTTGCAACACGGATTGAAACTTACAGGTGTCGTAGAAAAAATCCTCAGTTACACCGGTTTTGATTTACTTGCGGTCAATGACAGCCATTTATGCTGCGGCTCAGCGGGCACCTATTCCTTATTTCAGCCTGAGATATCAAATCAGCTACGCACAAATAAACTGGATGCTTTGCAGCATCACACCCCTGAAATTATTGCCACTGCCAACATCGGCTGCCAGCAACACTTAAAAACCAAAGCCAACGTGGATGTAGTGCACTGGATCGAATTACTAAGCTAAGGCCTCATTTAACGTTATGTCTACCAACTTTTACAAATACCATGTGTTCGTTTGCACCAACCAGCGCGAAAAGTATTCTGCTTGTGCGGATCACGATACCCAATCAGTACGCGACTACATGAAAAAAGAAATGGCTGAACGCGGCATGCATGGTGAAGGCCGTGTGCGTATCGGCCAGTCAGGCTGCCTGGGGCGCTGCCTCAGTGGCCCGGTAATGGTGGTTTATCCGCAAGGGACCTGGTACACATTTATTGATCTGGAGGATGTAGATGAAATCATTGAATCCCATCTCATTAATGACGAAGTGGTTGAGCGGTTGTTGATATAATTTGGCATCAAGATACAAGTTAGCGACGCTCATGCCCACCTGTTACACCTCCATTAATATGATTTCTCCCTGAAAACCTGACCAAATAAAGGGCTGCTTATTCGGCAATAAGTAATATTAATAAAGTATTTAATAAAAAACTTATATTAGCACTTGACAGAATACTGATAATAGTAGAAAATAGCCTCACTGTGATTGAGACAGTAAAAGTTTATAAGGTATTGATGAATTAAATCAGTAGCTTGAACTCCTCCTCCATCCTCCTTTGGTGGTTTAGGCGTGGCATATTCTGCCACGCCCTTTTTTTGCATGTTGTTTCTGTTTTTGTGACATTTACCACATTTTTACGCCAAGGCTCGGGTTATTCTTAGGCTGCACATATCCTAAAATGTGTAAGCAATACACAATATTGCTTTCCTTCGAAATTTATACGGAACCCAGCTCAACCGGGTTCCCTTTTTTTAGGTAAAATCTCTGGTTCCTGCCCTCAAGAATTCAGGCTCAAATAAATTGACATGACCGGGATCAGCTACTTTATCATCCATCTGCTCGCAATTATTTTGCCGGGCTGGGTCATCACCCGCCTAACTGGCTTTGGCCCTGGTCGCCTGGTTTTTGTATTCGCCTGCTCGTATATTTATTTTGCGCTGCTTGCCGCATTGAGTAAGTGGCTTCATCTGCCGGTATCAACCTTTTTAATCATATATACGCTGGTACTGTGCCTGTTGGTCGGGCTTTCCTTGCGAATAAATCGCCAGCCCAAAGACCCGGGCAACAAGCTATATTGGCTGAGCGGCTTGCTAATCGTTATTTTCAGCTACTTTTTATACCGTTACCTCGCGGGTGCATATACCGAAGTCCCGGCTGACCTGCTTCGACACCTCGAATTCGCCCGCGTACAGTTTAATGCTATCAATGATGGATTTCTCGGGCCGCAGCGGGATATCGCCAAACTGCTGAATCAACAGGGCGGAATCTGGTACAGCTATTATGCGCTGATCACTTCCTTTACGGGCCTGGAGTTTGATCAAACCCTGCCCTGGGCTACGCTCGCCAACAGCCTGATATTTTTGACGTCGGTTTATAGTTTTGCCTGGTACATGTTTTCTTATTTCACGCTTTCAAATACCAGCCGCCTGGTGGCAGCTCTGCTGGCCACACTGTTTCTGGCTAGCCACCTTGGTTTGAGTGTTTTTGCGTATATACGTTACTATTCATTCGCGCCCACAATGCTAAATATGGTGATCTATTTTGCCACCATTATAGCCCTGCTGGAGTTGTTGAAATGGCAGGTACGCCGTATTGAGTATTTCCTGTTCACTGGCTTTGCATTACTCGCCAGTATTCTGATACATAGCCAGGAAGCCCTGTTTATACTTGTTATCGGTGGCCTGATGCTATCGTGGTTCGCCCTGTATCCAGCCGGCCGAAACCCGGCGCCGGTTATGAAACTACCGCGCGCTAACGTCATGGTATACCGCATTTTGCTTGTGCTATTTGCGCTGGGTTTTTTCGCTCTGGTGATATGGGCCTACACCAGCAAAAGTCGACCCGACCTGGCATTTAACAAAATCCTGCAGCTTTCTCAGCAAGGGCCTGTGCTAAACCGTGTTTTATTCCTGAACCCGGCGCACCAGGGCATCCAGGTCATCACGCTCTGGGGCTTATTCGTATATCTGCTTTTTGTTATTAACTGGCGCAAGTTCGTCGGCCACCCCTATCTGTTTTGCGGCATGCTGGTGCCGGTAGTGACTGTATTTAACCC
>JAUVBY010000082.1 GCA_030590945.1 Gammaproteobacteria bacterium
AAACGTACCGTAATCTGCAATCGACACAAAGGTTTCCAGTTCTCTCAGGCTATATCTTAATCGCATATCGCTTGATCATATATGTGGATTACAGGAATGAGGCTCCGACTCTGATTGCACGACCCAATGAAGTTAGCATCAAAACCGCTCAACATTTACTTAATAATTATTCAATTGAAGCCACCATTGACCTCCCTTATACTTTATCCTAACTTAAGGAATATACCATTTAATTTAAATATTTTTATCTTATGTCGCCTGAACAAAGCACCCCTACCGCCTTATCCGGCATCCGCATCCTCGATTTGTCGAGAATTCTGGCCGGGCCGAGCTGTACCCAGTTACTGGGTGATTTTGGTGCAGATATCATCAAGGTTGAGCGCCCGCTTCATGGTGATGATACCCGCAAGTGGGGTCCGCCCTACTTAAAAGATTCGCAGGGTGACGACTCGCCAGAAAGTGCCTATTATCTGTGCTGCAATCGAAACAAGCGTTCGGTTTCAATCGATATCGGGCAAGCTGAAGGCCAGGCGTTGATTCGTTCGCTGCTTAAAGACAGTGATGTGCTGATTGAAAACTATAAAGTGGGTGACATGGAGAGATTCAATCTTTCCTATGCGCAGCTAAAGGAAGAGTTCCCGCATCTGGTTTACTGTTCCATAACCGGTTTTGGCCAGGACGGTCCCTATGCAAAACGCGCTGGATACGATTTTATGATCCAGGCGATGGGCGGGATCATGAGTGTAACCGGGTCGGAAACCGGCACACCCTATAAGGTCGGGGTCGGCATTGCCGATATCATGTGTGGCATGTATGCTGCTAACGCGATACAGGCCGCGTTGATACATCGTGAACGCAGCGGAAAGGGCCAATACATCGATTGTGCGTTGTTTGATTCTCAACTGGCGTGGCTGGCCAATACTGGCATGAATTACATCAGTACTGGTGAACCCGCTGAACGCTATGGGAATGGCCATCCTAATATTGTGCCGTATGACGTGTATCCCTGTGAAGATCAGTACATCGCCCTTGCGATCGGCAATGACGCGCAGTTTGCCCGCTTTTGTGAATGCGCGGATATAGCTGAACTAGCCACCGACCCTAGATTTAAGACCAACAAAGACCGGGTCGCTAACCGCACAGCCTGTAATAAACGCGTAAGTGATGCGACGCAAAAACAACCGCTGCAAACCTGGCTGGACAAATTAACAAAATCCGGCGTTCCCTGTGGGCCGGTTAACAGTATCGAACAGGCATTTAATGATCCTCAGGCAATACATCGTAAGATGCGATTAACCATGCCTCATCCGGATGCATTGAACAACGAGGTTGATCTTATTGCAAATCCGGTCAAATTTTCAGAGACACCGGTTAGTTACCGATATCCCCCTCCCTCGCTGGGCGAACACTGCCAGTCTATTCTAGAAAACGAACTGGGGCTCAGTGAAAATGAGATCCGGCAACTTAAAGAAAAATCCGTCATTTAATTCCTGATACCCGCCCCATACCATGTATACATTAAACCCTGAACAGCAGGCTATTCAACAAAGCGCACGCCGTCTGGCGCAAGATGTCATCGGCCCGCGCGCCAAACGGCACGACATCGACCAGCAATACCCCTGGGACAACGTCAAAGATTTGACCGAAGCCGGCTTTATGGGAATGACGGTTCCAAAAGAATATGGCGGCCTGGGCTTGAGCTATTTCGACACCGTTTTAGTGGTTGAAGAAATGGCAAAGGTCTGTGGTGTGACAGGACGCATCGTGGTTGAAGGAAATATGGGCGCTATTTCAACCGTAATGAAGTACGGTAGTGATGATCAGAAAAAGCTGGCCGCCTCATACGTGTTAAAAGGTGACAAGCCCGCAATTTGCATCACAGAACCCGGTGCCGGCAGTGCCGCAAGCCAGATGACGACGCGCGCAGATAAAAAAGGCGATCGCTATATACTAAATGGGAAGAAACACTGGATTACAGGCGGTGGCGTTTCAAAATTTCATCTCATTTTTGCACGTGTATTCGATGAACAGGGCGAACACCTGGGTATTGGCGGATTTATCGCTATCGCCGGCGAAGATGGTCTGTCGGTCGGACACCGCGAACCCACCATGGGCCTGCGCAGTATTCCTGAAACGGAAATCATTATGGAAAACCTGGTGTTAGACGAAGGCCGCCTGATCGAACCGCCTAAAGGCCTGAAACGCGGATTTGCAGGCCTTATGAATGCTTATAACTCACAACGGGTTGGTGCAGGCATGGTGGCGCTGGGTATTGCTCAGGGGGCTTATGAACAGGCGCTTGAATACACACAACAGCGCGAACAATTTGGACGACCAATTTGTGAGTTTCAGGGCCTGCAGTGGATGCTGGTTGATATGAGCATCAAACTACAGGCCGCGCGTGGCCTGATTTACAAGGCGGCAGTCAATGCAGGAGACGGTTTTCCAGATATCACCGAAGCCGCTCAGGCCAAAATATTTGCTGCAGAATCGGCTATACAGGTCACCAACGATGCCCTGCAAATGTTTGGTGCCTCGGGATACTCTCGTGATCTACCACTAGAGCGCATGTACCGAGATGTGCGCATGTTTACCATCGGCGGTGGCACCGCGCAGATTTTACGCACCGTGGTGGCCTCGCAAATTCTTGATCGTAAATTGCCGCAAACGCGAGATGGGTACCTTTGACAACCGATACAAACACCTGTTCAAGTTGGTGGATGCACTGCGTTTATCCACCCTACCCCTGCTTTTAAAATAAATACCATGACAACAACTGTAAACATTATCGCACAACGTCTGGTCAACGCTGGCGTCAAACACGCCTTCGGTATCCCCGGAGGCGAAGTGCTCGCCGTTATCGACGCGCTGCGTGATCATGATATTCAATTCACCCTGGTAAAACACGAAAACGCCGGCGGATTCATGGCTGAAGGCACCTTTCATGCCAGCGGTGCACCGGGTGTTCTAGTCGCTACTTTAGGGCCAGGTGTCGCCAATGCGATTAACTTCATTGCCAATGCCCAGCAGGATCGTGTACCGATTATCTTTCTAACCGGTTGTGTCGATGATAATGAAGCGATGACGTACACCCATCAAATCTTTGATCATCAGGCGCTATTAGCACCCATCACCAAAGCCACATTAAAAATGGCGGATGGTGCTATTGAAGAAACCATTGATAAGGCCCTGTCAATCGCATTAGATGAGCCTCAAGGTCCGGTACACGTTGATATCCCGATTCGTATCGCCACGGCCCAACAAACAAATCGTACCACACGCAACCGGAGCACGCCTCAATATGGCGCGCTCGGACCCAATGCGCTTAAACACGCTCTGGCGCAGATCAAACTATCGAGACGGCCCGTGGCGATTGCCGGCGTCGGTGCACTTCAGCAAAATGCGGAAAGCGAATTGTGTGAATTTCTGACTAAACAGGGTATCCCGCTGATCACTACCTATAAGGCTAAAGGAATACTCCCGGAAGATCATGCCCTGAGCCTGGGGGCAACGGGCCTATCACCCAAATCCGAATCGATTTTACTGCCTTTTGTCGCTCAAGCTGATCTGGTTTTGCTGTTTGGCTATGACCCAATCGAAATGCGCGCAGGCTGGCGAAATGTGTGGGGAGACGAGGCAACTGTGATTGAATTTGGCAACCTGGTGAACACACATTACATGCATCAAAGCACTCAGCACTATTACTGTGATCTTAAACAGGTCCTGCCCCAATTAAATACAGCAACAGAATCAGAGCCACGCTGGGTAAATGGAGAAATATCATCGATTCAACAAGCGAACCAGAACGCTTTTAGCTCAGATAAAGCCTGGGGTCCTCACGCTATTATCAAAACAACGCGACAGGTCTTACCGGGAAATACGATCGCAACCGCTGACACTGGCGCGCATCGAATATTACTCAGCCAAATGTGGGTTTGCATGCAACCGCGTAGCTTATTACAATCGTCCGCGCTTTGTACTATGGGCGTGGCCGCGCCAATGGCTCTGGGTTACAAAATAGCTAATCCTGAACCACCGGTAGTCGCTTTTACCGGTGATGCCGGCATGGAAATGGTTCTGGGCGATTTGGCTACCATACGCGATGCAGGCCTGCCGATCATTATAATTGTATTCGTAGATGAGTCACTGGCCCTGATCGAACTCAAGCAACGCACCATGAAATATGAAAATGCGGGGGTTGATTTCAAGGAAACTGATTTTGTATCGATCGGACGCGCCTACGGATTCCACAGTGAGTGGGTTGAAGATACGCAAACGCTTGCGTCCGAACTAAAGGCGGCTTTACCACGTGAACACGCTACCCTGCTCGCCTGCCGCTTTCCGCGACAGGCATATGATGGGGCTATTTAAACCTTAAACGCCCTCACCTAAGCGGTAAACCGCGCACAATCATTACATTACATTGCGCACGGTCCGCTACGCCACTACTACATGTGCCGAGGACACGCTGGCCGTTCCTGGAAAGTTTTTTGCGGCTACCGACCACAATCAGATCGGCCTCCCACTTCTCGGCTTCTTCCAGTATTTTTCTTGCACGTTTACCTTCACGGACCCGAACCGATACATTACCGTCCAGGTTATCCCGTGCGAGTTTAGTCAATAAAATCATCAGCTCCTCCATCGCTTTTTCCTGGGCATCAGCCGGAAAAAAAGAAGCCACCACAGACATGCCGTAACCAGGTGCAACGGTAATCAGCCGAATTTCACTGTCTTCGCTTGCGAAATCTTTCGCGGCTTTACACAATTTGATCGCATTTTTTTCGCGTCCCAGATCGACAGGAACAAGGATTTTTTTATACATTGTCTTTTCCTCTACAGTTATTCGTCGTCAACCAGTTTAGGATGACCATATATTCGGATACGCCGCCTTTGCAGCATGATAATCACCCCTAGCAATAATATGGCCGGAATGTAAAACCATTCTTTGGCTGATCGTTCACGTTCCAGCAATACTTTCTCAATCACCAGCGGGTTATCGGGGTCACCAATCGAGAACAACCTGTCCAGCTGTTTGTGTTCTGAATCCCAGGTTACGCCATCCACCAGTAATTTACCATCATCGTCTATAACCATTAATCCGGACTGCATAAAACGTGATTCAGCGTCGGTCTGATCCCCAAGATTCAGGATTATGTTGGTGTGATTAACGCGATCCGGATCATCAAAATCGGGGCCGCTGATTTTTACGCGCATACTCGACCCGTCAGGCAAACTCTCAGCCTGCACAACAGCTTGAGAGCCAGCCAGCTCATCATACGGAGGAGACACGGTATCCAGCCAGTAGCCCGGTCTGAACAGGGTAAATGCGACCAAAAGCAATGCAACCGATTCCCAAATTTTAGTTCGAGTCAAAAACCAGCTCTGCGTCGCGGCAGCAAATAGCATCATCGCGACCGCGGCGATCACAAATACGAGCACCGCCTTGAACGGCCCGACATCTATTAACAATAGTTCAGTATTGAATAAAAACAGGAACGGTAACAACGCGGTACGAATATCGTAGGCGAAACCCTGAATACCCGTCTGAATGGGATCCCCTTTTGAGATTGCTGCCGCTGCATAGGCGGCCAGACCAACCGGCGGTGTGTCGTCCGCCAGGATGCCGAAGTAAAATACGAACAGATGCACTGCAACCAGCGGCACTATCAGCCCTGATTTAGCGCCCAGGGCAACGATTACGGGTGCCATTAAACTGGAAACCACCAGGTAGTTAGCGGTGGTAGGCAAGCCCATTCCGAGAATCAGGCTCATAATAGCCACCAGAAACAGCATCAGCATCAGGTTGCCGCCAGACAGGTATTCCACGAACTGGCCGACCATGCCGTGTGCTCCAGTAAGGGAAATGGAGCCCACAATCACGCCCGCCGCAGCGGTTGCAATACCGATCGATATCATATTTCGAGCGCCGCCGATCATTCCATCTTTGACCATATCAAAACCATGTTTGAATTTAGCGCCGTAGTGCCCTTCCCCACGGAAGAAGCCTTTAATCGCATCCTGAGTAAAGGAGACAAATATCATGGCCAGGCAGGCGTAAAATGCGGACAGGTGCGCGGATAAACGCTCCGGCGAAGGCAAAATACACCACAACAGTAAAATAATGGGTAGCAGGTAATACAGCCCTGTTACCGCGGTTGCCTTGGCATCGGGTAATTCAGTTATTGGTGCTTCCGGATCATCGACTTCCAGATCAGGATACTTTGATGCCACATAAGCGAGCCCAAGATACACAATCAGCATAATACCCATGACGGTATAAACTGATAAGTCGGGATTCACTACCTTGACCCAGCCTAGCGTATAGTAGACGATCAGAAACATAATGGAAATCGTAATAAAACCGGTCAGAAAGCCGATCATTTTACGCGTGAAGGTGAGTGAGCTTGGCGGCTTCGGCAGACCTTTTAAATTCAGTTTGCACGCTTCTAAATGCACGATATACACCAACGCTATATAGGACACTAACGCGGGGATCAGCGCGTGTTTTAACAATGTGGTGTACTCAACCCCGGTAAATTCAGCGATCAGGAAAGCGGCGGCACCCATAACAGGCGGCATCAACTGTCCATTGGTAGACGATGCAACCTCGACCGCCCCCGCTTTTTCAGCTGTAAAGCCGGTACGCTTCATCAGGGGAATGGTGAAGGTACCCGTGGTTACCGTATTGGCAATGGAAGAACCTGAGTATAAGCCGCTCAGAGCCGAGGCAATTACCGCCGCTTTGGCCGGGCCACCCTTGAAGTGCCCGAGAAGGGCAAATGCAATTTTAATAAAATAACCACCCGCACCGGCTTTTTCCAGGATCGCGCCAAACATGACGAACAAGAAAATAGTCTGGGTCGATACCGCAAGAGGTTTCCCGAACACGCCCTCCTCCTGCATCCAGAAATGCCACATACCTTTGATAAAAGATGCGCCGCCCCAATTGCCGCCACCGATCCATACATAACCCGCCAGAATACCCGCCACAATGACCAGAGGCAGACCCAATGAACGATACACCGCAATCGCCAGCACTGCCATACCCAGTACCGCAACCGTCATATCAAATGGGATGTTTGCGTGTGCAAAATCGCCTGCGCGCTCGGCTATATTGGAGTTCATTAACACCATGTATAAGGTGCCACAAAGGCCCAACGCAATCAACGCCCAGTCATACATGGGAATTCGATCCCTGGGGCTACTTTTAAACATCGGAAAGGCCATCAACGCCAGTGCCAGGGAAAATGACAGGTGAATTTTTCGCGAAATGGACAAATTCCCGATAAACAGGAAAAAATCGATTCCCGTATTTTGTGCCAGCCAGAACGGCAGCGACGAAGCAATGTAAAGCTGATAAAGTGCCCAGACCAAGCAAACACCTGGAATAAGATACTTTTGTTTACCAATCGGATTGCGGGCGCCCGAATCGACTTCAGCTACCAGATCTTCAGCACTATCTATTGTATTTTCTTTTGCCATTTCCTGCCTCCGGTGAAGCCCTTTAAACAGGGCTCATTTTCTTTTGTTGTTTGATTTAATTCTCGTACAGGGAGTGGGGCCCCAGTCATACCAAATGGCGCGATGAACTTATTCCACATATACGAATTAGAACTTCTATTTATTCATTAGACAAACCCAAACAGTTTGCTAATCGAACAAATAGAAATTCTTTTTATTTATTTTATTAAGAAGAAAAAAAGGGAAGGCCAAAGCCTTCCCTCCTGGTGAGCGAATCTTACATCCAGCCCTGTTCCTTATAGTACTTCGCAGCACCATCATGCAGCGGCGCAGACAAAGAATCCCTGATCATTTCTTCCTGCTTCAGGTTAGCAAAAGCCGGGTGAAGTTTCTTGAATTGATCGAAATTCTCGAATACCGCCTTCACAACGACGTATACCACTTCTTCTGGTACATCAGAGGAGGTCACGAACGTCGCGCCGACACCAAAGGTGGTAACGTCTTCTTCGTTGTTATACATGCCAGCTGGAATCGTTGCCTGACGATAATAGGGCTTGTCAGCCACCAATTTATCGATCTCAGGCGTTGAAACATTTACCAGGTGCGACGCACATGACGCCAATGATTCCTGAGTCAATGCTGAAGGGTGGCCAACCAGCCAGAAGTATGCATCAAGTTTTCCGTCACACAATGCAGCACCAGTTTCAGCCGATTTCATCTCGCCCGCTAGTGCAAGATCTGAACGCTTCCAGCCCTGAGTCTCTTCAATTACTTCCCAGGTACCACGCGTACCTGAACCGGGGTTACCGATATTCATACGCTTACCAATCACATCTGTGATGTTATTGATACCTGCGTCATCACGCGCGACTACGGTAACCGGTTCAGGGTGTACTGAAAATACCGCGCGCAGTTTCTCGAACTTACCGTTGTCTGCGAACTTGGACGTGCCGTTATAGGCGTGATACTGCCAATCGGACTGAGCCACACCAAACTCCAGCTCGCCCGCGCGAATCGTATTGATATTGTAGATAGAACCACCAGTCGACTCTGCAGAGCAGCGAATGCCATGGTCCTTACGGTTTTTATTTACCAGGCGGCAGATTGCCCCGCCAGTCGGGTAATAAACACCCGTCACACCGCCGGTACCAATCGATACAAACTGATCAGCTGATACGGGGGTTGATACAGCAGCGCCAGTGATCAGTCCGGCAGCTATCATTGATAAAGTAAATTGTTTTTTCATTGTGGGTAAAAACCTCCATTGGTTTATTTAAAAGAATTACGCTAAATTAATTCGACCGAATATTTTATTCAATATCATTTTTAGTCGAAGCGGCAAGCATACTATAGATTTGGCTGTACGCATAATAATTTTGCTTAATACATAAAATTTAGTTAAATTACGCAATAATTATTGCATTGTCTATATATCGTCAAACCTATAACACGTTTTATCCAATGGCTTCGACCCCGAAAAACTATAACGAACTCAGAAAACTGCTGATCCAGATCGAGGCAGATTCAGCCTCATTTCGCCTGGGTACTGCCAGCATCGAAACCCTGAAGTACATGGTCGAAAACCCGGCGTATACCGCTGTTTCCACAATGACCAGCATCGCCAAAGAAAATAATGTCAATCCATCCACCTTGACTCGACTGGCCTACTCCCTCGGATATGATAAATTCTCTAGCTTCCAACGTTTATTCAGGGATTACGTTGAAGAAAATGCCCATTTTTACACCGCGCGAGCAAATCGGCTGGTACATCCACCCACAGTTGACCCGCAACGTGACACACTTTTTAACACCGTCTTAAAAGAAGAAGCAAAAAATATTGTGTCGCTGCTTCACGATGAACGATCTGATCAATATCTCGATATCGTGAATTTGCTGGTCAAATCCCGAAAAGTTCGTTTCTACGGTCGCCGCCAGTTTTTTTCGCTGGCGGTATTTTATTCATACTGCCTGGGCTTGATCAGGGAACGGGTGGACATCATGCAGGATGATGTACATGGTCTCAGCCATTCCCTAACCTTCATGGACCACCAAGACCTCGTGGTTGTACTCGGTTGCGCACCCTATACCAAAGCAACGGTAGATACCTGCCGCATCGCGCACCGGCACGAAATACCGATTGTATCGATTACGGACTCACATGATTCGCCACTGACGACGTATGCAAAACACTATCTGATAATTCCAATAGAAAGCCATTTTTATAGTAACAGCATGGCGGCCGCCTTCGCGATGGCAGAAGCACTACTGACCATGGTCGCGCAAAAAATGGGCAAAAGCACGCTCGAAACCTTGAAAAAACGCGAACAAATTATCGAAGAGTTCGGTATTAACCTACCCCACAATATGCACGGAACCAATAGAACATGAACCATATACTCCATCGACACAGCCATTCCGCCCCGCCCGAAATTGCGCGTGGCGACGGTGTTTATTTACTCGATACGCATGGCAAACGCTATCTGGATGCCTGTGGCGGCGCAGCGGTCTCCTGTCTTGGGCACAGCAACCAGGTGGTTAAAGATGCTATTAAAAAGCAGATCGATGATATACCGTTCGCGCACACTGCATTTTTTACCTCCGGCGTCGCCGAACAGCTCGCTGAAAAACTGGTACAGGACGCTCCACCCAACATAGATAAGGTCTACCTGGTCACGGGCGGATCCGAAGCAAACGAAACCGCACTTAAGCTTGCGAGACAGTATTTTGTCGAAATAGATGAGCCGCAGCGAAAACTCTTTATTGCGCGTGAACAGAGCTACCACGGCAATACGATCACAACCCTGGGAATCGGTGGAAACGAATGGCGCAAGCAAACATTTAAACCGATTTTGCCTGCTGCTCACCTTATTCCGCCCTGCTACGCCTATCGCCATCAGGCGGATGGTGAAACTGAGCAGGCCTATGCACAACGCAGCGCAAATCAGCTGGAAAAAAAGATTCTTGAACTGGGTGCAGAAAATGTCATCGGTTTTATTGCGGAACCCGTGGTCGGCGCAACGATGGGAGTCGTACCACCTGCTGAAGGTTATTTTAAACGCATTCGAGAAATATGTGATCAATATGGTGTGTTGCTGATCGCCGACGAAATTATGTGTGGAATGGGTCGCTGCGGCACTAAATATACCTGTACGCAGGAAAATTTTTCGCCTGACATAATTACCATTGCCAAAGGCCTGGGCGGCGGGTATCAGCCCATTGGCGCCACCTTATTATCTAAAAAGATAAATGATGCCATTTCTTCGGGCAGCGGTTTTTTTCAGCATGGGCACACCTATTTAGCTCACCCCTGCGTGTGCGCCGCAGCACTCGCGGTGCAACAGGAAATTGATGCACATTCGCTAATCGACAACGTCAATCAGCAGGGAAATAAACTTATCGAGGCGCTAAGATCTGTCTATGCAGCGCACCCTAATATAGGCGACATTCGCGGGCGAGGTCTTTTTATCGGAATCGAGTTCGTAGAGGATAAAATCAGCAAAAAGCCCTTTTCACCCTCCTTTGCCTTGCATACGCACCTAAAAAAGGCGGCAATGGAAGCGGGACTGATGATTTATCCCGGGGCCGGAACCATCGACGGCCGGCACGGGCATCATGCCCTAATCGCACCTTCGTTTATTTTTGAAGATCAACATATTGATGAATTTTTGGAAAAATTTGATGTTGCGCTAAATGGAGCACTGAAGCAGGCCTGATGAACTTTGCTAGAAATGGGACTTCTGCTGCTGAGGGCGGGACTGAAGTCCCGCTGCCTGAGCCTGGCCAGAAACACCGCGTAATTCTTGCGCTCGCGCCGAATGGGGCATATAAACAAAAATCCGATCATCCTGAGCTCCCCCTGAGTCTAGATGAAATTGTGCAAACGGCCATCGAGGCGCAACAGGCAGGCACCAGCCTTCTGCACCTGCATATCCGCGATGAAAATGGCTCTCATAGCCTCGACCCGAAAATCTACAGGCGTACGATTGACGCAATTCAGGACCAGCTCGGGCAGCGCCTGATTATTCAAATTACCAGCGAAGCAGCTGGAAAGTTTACTCCTGAACAACAAATATCCTGTATTCAATCCGTTAACGCAGAATCTGTCTCCATAGCGTTGTGCGAGATCATCCCAGACAAGACTAGCCTGCCCGTCGCGCAAGCCCTGTTCGACTGGTGTGCCACGCAACAAAGCCGGCCCCAGTTTATTCTTTATTCTGAATCGGACCTTCTGTCCTATATCGAATACCGCAAGCAGAACATTATTCCCTCAGCGCCTCATTCAATATTGTTTGTGCTGGGTCGATACGCAAAAAATCAAAATTCCACTGAAGCCGACCTGGCTCCCTTTCTCGAACATACCGGGCAAATTGATGTACCCTGGATGGCCTGCGCATTTGGCTCCAGCGAGCAACAATGCCTGCTTTACGCGGCGAGCAAAGGCGGGCACTTACGACTTGGATTTGAAAACAATTTACTGAATGCACACGGGCATGTGGCGAAATCTAACACCGAGCAACTGCAGAGTATCGCACGTGAAGCCCGGAACAGGGATTGGCACTTTGCCACTTCACAACAGGCGCGCGAAATATTGCTTATCCGTTAAGCATCAGCATTTTAGCGCTGACTACATATATTTTATTGCGCAATCAAAAAACACTATCCAGAAAAATTGAATATTAGTGTATATTAATAAGTGCGATTTTAGCTAAGCAATCACACATAAGATTTAACAGCACAAGACGCAATTCACGCCGACTTAATATCGCACGGCGCCCGATTTTTTCGGTTCTAAATAAAACAATTTGAGGTAGCAACACATGAAACGTAAACTATTCGCCTTAGCCGGTACGCTGGTATTGGCTCTGTCACTCACCGCGTGTCAGACAGTTCCACAGGAAACCATGGCTAAGACAGACGGCAAACCCGTCGGTATCACCCCGGGTATGATGGAGGCAGACTTTATGGTCGATGGAAATTCCATGTCTATTTCACGTAACCAGGATAATGCAAACACCGTCGATGAAAAGTTTCTTAAAACATCACGCCCCTGCCCACCATTCTGCATACAACCCGCCGTTCTGGCGCCGGGCGTGGATACCATCGCCGAACTGGAAATGATTCAATACATTGAAGCAATGCATAACGGCGAACCTGTCATCGTCCAGGATAGCCGTACGCCGGACTGGCATGCACGCGGTTATATCCCCGGCACGATCAGCATTCCCTGGACCAACCTTGCGACAAAAGCCGGCGCCACTATCATCGATATCTCTGAAATAATGGTCGATCAGTTTGGTGTGGTCGAAGATGAAGGCGTGTTCAATTTCACCGACGCGAAAACACTGGTACTGTATTGCAATGGCATGTGGTGTGGTCAGTCACCTGCCTCGATCAAAACCCTGCTCAACTTTGGTTATCCCGCGCATAAAATCAAATGGTACCGTGGCGGCATGCAAAGCTGGAGCAACTTAGGGCTAAGCACGGTTATGTAGTACTTCCCTTTACTACTGTCCGGTTTAATTTTCGTAGGATCACGTTAAACGGCAGTACAACAATGTTTGCAGAAGACACTTATGTTTAGAGACTTAAAACCTAAATCCCGTTTTATCGTCATCCTCGCGTATGC
>JAUVBY010000026.1 GCA_030590945.1 Gammaproteobacteria bacterium
CAGGTGGATGATGATACAAAAAGAAACTGGAAAGACGCCCATATCTATTGTGATGGGCTGTCCCTGGGGGGTAAAACAGATTGGCGACTTCCGAACCCTACTGAGCTGGCTTCGATAGTATTGTATCAAACCGGTAACCCCAGCATTAATGATGCGCTGTTTCCCTCAACCAATTCGTCGGGTTACTGGTCAGCATCCAGCATGGCCGGGGATAGTTCGAAGGCCTGGTATGTCGATTTCTATCATGGCCCTGTAGATTTTAATCCCAAGTGGAAAAGCCACTATGCCCGCTGCGTTCGCTGAGGGCGCTGTATGCAACTCGATCATTTACTATTGATGAGCTAAATAATAGAGGAGAGGCTACGAATATCGCAGGTTTACAATCGAAATAAATCGTGGTCTGTCTCCTGCTTAACTGCTATTAAAGGCATTAAGAAGAGCATATTCTATGAAATACAACATGCTTTGGTAGATGCGCCAACGCTTATCCACCCTACAAAGTGGCTATCAGGAACGCCAGTTTTTGGAACGCTCTAGCGCCTGTTTGAATTTATCGATATGTCGGGCCATGGAAGCCCCTGGCTGGTACAACACATTGGTCTGATCTTGGTCGGCTCTAAGGCCGAATGAGCCATTAGCCAGCTCCGCCGTACCAATTGCCGTGAGTTCAGGGAAGGCTTGCACGCGGATCGTTCGCTGTAACACATTTGACAAAAACTGGCAAAAATAGGGGTTCGCCGAGAGGCCACCATCGATGGATATGTTATTCGAAATGGGGGTAAATTCGTTCATCGCTGTGATTACCTCCCCAGCCCGAAAAGCAATACCTTCCAGAATCGATTGCATCATATCCATGGGCGTGGTGTCTAGCGAGAGGCCAATCCATAGCCCCGCCGCACGACGATCCCAATGGGGACAGGCGAGGCCGGAAAGGGCCGGAACGAAGGCAAGATCACGTTCAATTGCAGGTGCTTTAGAAAATTGATTGATTTGTTCAAAACGACCAAACAGGCCCAATGATTTCGCCCAGTTGATGGCTGATCCTGCGTTATACACAGCGCCGTCGAGGGCGTAAATACCCGGCTGCTTATCAAGCTGCCATGCGACCGTAGGCAGTAGCCCCTGTTCCGGGGCGCGATACAGTTTTTCGCCGGTAATTACCAGCGCAAAGGCACCGGTCCCAAAGGTGATTTTGGCGTCTCCCTCGTTTCGACAACCGTGTCCGAATAATGAAGCCTGCTGGTCAACAATACTGGCGGTGACCGGGATAGAAAATGTGCCGGACTGTATGGCCCCAAAATCGCCCGTAGTGCTGACGATCTCCGGTAAAGTATCGATGGGAACACCAAATGATTCACATAATTCCGGGCTCCATTTCCCGGCTTGTAGATCCATCAGCGAGGTGCGGGAAGCCGTGGTGATATCGCTGACAAAGCGGCCGGTCAGGCGATGCAGAAAAAAGGCATCGGTGGTACCCAGGCACAAAATGCCTTGATCGTGTAACGTTCGGGCAGCTGGAGTGTTGCGCATGATCCAGGCCAGTTTTGATGCGGAAAAATAGGCATCGAGCGGCAGGCCGGATAGTGCCAGTACGCGTGCTTCAGCGCCCTGCAATTTCAGCTTCTCAATGCTCGATTGAGTACGACTGTCCTGCCAGACGATGACTGGCGAAATAGCCTGCCCGGTTTCCGCGTTCCACGCCACGCAACTTTCTCCCTGATTATCAATGCCGATGCTTGAAATGTCCGGATGCTGTTCTAGTGCAAGCTCGATACAGCGTCGAATATTATCAATCAACTGCTCCGGGTCATGCTCCACCCGGCCCGGTAAGGGGTAGTGCTGATGGTGCTCTAACGTGCAGACTAATTCTACACTTCCATCCGCCCGGCGTAGTAATGCACGCGTGCTGGTGGTGCCCTGGTCGATAGCAAGTACAGGCACTATTTCTCCCTGAATTGAATTTCTAAGGAGGCAGACGGATCAAGCGTCAGCAACTCGGGTATGGAAAGCTTAACGCGCCGTTCGGGCAGGGTATGGATGAATTTGGTCACCAGTTCCCCGGAATGTGACCGCATTGACAGTCGGCCATGGCTCGGGTTTTTAAATCGCAAGCTTATATTTTTCATACCTGCTTGCGCAGTATGGTTTCCTGGCAGGGACAACATCTGAGGTACGATATATTTTATATGAGGGGACGCCACGTTAATTTTTAGTCGCTGATCCTGGCGTCCCAGCAATCCTGACAGGCTAGCATATACGTGGTGCGCGGTTTGTACACCATCACTCCAGCATGCCCCCGCGGTTTCAACTGGATGCGTCATATTGCCCGTGGCAAAAAACTCCGGGTCGGAGCAGCGACCGTATTGATCAATAACAGGATTGCCGGTTTGCGGGTCGGTTTGTAAGTGACTGCTTCGCATGAGCGACGATTCAGCAATAAACTGACCGCTAAATACCAGGCCATCGCATTCGAGTACCCGGGCTTTTCCGGTTTTGGTATCGCATACTTTGACGCCCGATACGCGTTGTTGGCCGAGGATCTCAACTACCCTGGTATTGAGATGGACTGGAACGCCAAGCATCCCCGGCAATAGCTGAGAGCCCCATCTGGCGGTAATTCTCGAGTATTGCTCGAGCATGGCGACCGGGCGTATTTTAGCGTGTTTGCAGGTCAACAGAGCTGAAAATGAAACCAGCTCACTGCCGACAATAACTGGTTTTTCAAAAGGAATTTTATGTTGTAAATACACCATCGATTGCAAGGCCCCGGTGGTGGTGATGCCCAGCGGCCTCTGACCCGAAACCAGGCGCGCGGCACGCGGCGTTTCTCTGATTCCGGTGCAAATAATCACCCGGGTTGCGCGCAGTTCGTGCAGGCCCATTGGCGTAGTAAGCTGCAGTACGCCTCCCGCTTCAATGGAAACGACGCTGGTGTCCAGGCAAAGCGTAACTGCCGCGTTTAGCGTTCTTTCAACCAGGCGCCGGGCATAGTGTGGGCCGGTATAGATTCGCTTGAATTCGCGCATACCAAACGGAGGATGCCCGCAATGCCGGGGTATCCCACCCGCCTGCGGTTCTCGTTCCAGCACCACTACGCTGGCAATGCCCAGGTTCTTCAATTCGGTTGCGGCGGCCAGACCGGCGGGCCCGCCTCCGATAATAGCCACGTCGCAACGTCGGGGAGGGGGCTCGCAGCGACTAATCATCTTTATACCCCCCGTACTGGAATGAAATACTCTGATCAAAATAACCTTCGGTCATTACGCTCAATTGCGCTGAACAGTAAAACCCCTGACATCGCCCCATGGTAACGCGCGTGCGTCTTTTAAGTCCGTTCAGGCTGGCAGCTGGCATTTTACCGGTTAGCGCTGCTTTGATTTCGCGCCGGGTTACCCGCTCGCAATGGCAAACGATGCCCTCGTTGCCCTGTAGCTGCCAGTCGCGTATTTGCGTTTCCGCGATTTGCCCGACAGCAGGCCATTTTATTTTATCGGCAGGAGTGTGGTTAAACCCGCTGGCGGAGTAGTCAGCATAAACGCGTTTGGCAATTCCCAGGGCGGCACTCAAGCCCGTGGAGCGAATGCCGCCCACGCTGATGTAGTTTTTATCGGTATAGTGTTTGATGCAATAGTCTTTAAACTCGGTCGCCGGGCGTATGCCCGCATAGGTCGCGTTAACCGGTTCGAATTTCAGTGCCGGAATGATGGACTCACCTTTTTCACGAAGTGATTCAAGTTCGGCAGTGTCAACCGATGCATCATCACGACTCTCCTGTTCTTCTGCGGTCGGACCGACAATCACCTTGCCGAAGGCGGTTCGGCAGATTACCACGCCTTTGGTGATTTCATTTGGCACTGGCAAAATAATCGAATGCAATAATCGGTATGCAGATGTGTCATAGACCAGGAACTGGCCCTTACGGGGGCGAATGTGAAAAGCGCTGGTGCCGATCAGTTGCTGGTCGAGCAAATCACCAAAAAGACCGGCACAACTTATAACGGTGCGACCCTGTACAGTGCCCTGGCTGGTCTCAAGTTTCCACCACTGTCCATCAAATTTCCCGCTTTGCACTTCACAACCGCGTTTCAGTCTGGCGCCGTTTTCGATGGCCTGTAACATGTAAACAAAGGGCGTTGTCCATGGATCAATCACGTATTCCCGGGGAACGTGGATGCCCGCTTTGAGTTGATCGGATAATTGAGGTTCTTTTTTCAGGATCGCTTTAGCGCCGATAAATTTTGCATCATCCACGCCATTTTGATGTGCTTTTTCAAGTATGCCGTCGAGTCGATCTGCTTCATCGTCGCTCCAGGCCAACACCAGTGCGCCGGTTTTGAGTAGGGGTAGTTGCAGTTTTTTTCGTATCTGTATGAACTCCTGATAACTTTGCGTAATGCACGATTGTTCAACAGAATCCGGTGGCGCGTCAAAACCGGTGTGCAATATTGCGCTGTTTCCCTTGCTCGCGCCGTCAATAATATCAGCCGCCTTTTCGATTACCAGTACGTGGGCACCCTCAAGCGTAAACTGCCGCGCCATTGCACAGCCAACCAGTCCCGCACCAACGATAATAATATCGTAGCGCGAAGAATCGGATTCACGAACTTGTGTTTTATCTATCTGAGACATCGGCGAATTTGATTATTGTGATGACAAATCTGCAAAAAATTGTCCATATAGTCAAATACTATCGCAAAACATGCTCAATTCACACAAATAAGCACATAATAAATGACCGAATAGGGAAAGTAGTGATACATTCCGAGCATGAAGCCTAAAGAGAGACGCTCCAGGATATTTGATACCATTCGGCAGGAAGGCCGAATTACGGTCGATATGCTGGTCTCTGAGTTTAATTCCTCCGCCGAAACCATCAGGCGGGATTTGAACAAACTCTCCAAGGCGGGCAAGATACAGAAAATTCATGGCGGGGCGATGTTGCCGGGGTCGTCAGAGGAAGGCTCGTACCAACAAAGGATGGGCGAAAATGCCAAAGCTAAACGCCTGGCAGCGCAAAAAGCCTGTGCACTGATTTCTCCCGGCGAAACCCTGTTTATCGATACCGGCTCGAGCACGCTGATTTTTGCAGAGGAGGCCCAGTCCATTGCAGGCCTTATTGTTATCACAAACTCTGCGGAAGTGGCCCGGGTAATGTCTTCTTCTGAAAATGGAACGCGCGTGTTCTTATTGGGAGGAGAATACAATTCGGATAATCGAGAGACGATGGGGCCAATGGCGATTTCACAGCTGGAGAATTTTCATGCGCAGCATGCGGTACTGGCTACCGGGGCGATTGATGCAGTGGCAGGCGTAATGAGTTTTGACGCGGGCGAGGCAGCAGTTACGCGTGCGATGTTAGGCCGCGCTGAGAACGTAATCGTATTAGCTGACTCAAGTAAATGTGGTCGAATAGCCCCGTTCGTGATCGGGCAGCTGGAGCAGTTTGATTATCTGGTGTGTGATGTTGATCCTGGTCAGTTGCTTGCAGATGCATTGAGGCAGCATGATGTTAAGGTGTTATAAATGTTAATTGCACAAATTAGTGATACCCATATCACTGGCCCCGGCACCCGCGCGTATGGTATTGCTCCTATGGCAGAAAATTTGATGCGCTGTGTGGAACACCTCAATCAGCTTGTTCCGCAACCAGATCTGGTTCTGCTGACGGGTGACATCAGCCAGGACGGGTTAGCGGAAGAATTTGAGCATGCGGCGAGTCTGCTGGATGATTTAAGCATGCCATATTACGTGATCCCCGGGAATCATGATGACAGAGTGGGTTTGTGGGCTACGTTTGGAGGCCAGGCTTGTCCTTCCAGGGCAGGGGGGTTCATCAATTATGTGATCGATGATTACGAAATGCGCTTAATCGCGCTCGACAGCACGGCTCCCGGTAAATCAGGCGGTGAGATATGTGAGGCCAGAGCGGCCTGGCTCGATAAGACTTTGTCGGCGGACCCTGCTAAGCCCACGCTTATATTTATGCACCACCCGCCGCTCAAATTCGGCGTGATTGAAACCGATATTGATGGCTTTGAAGGCGCTGATCGCCTCGCCGGCGTGGTCGAAAAATACAGTAATATTGAGAACATCCTGTGCGGACACATTCATTTACCGGCGCATACACGCTGGAAAGGCACGGTGGTATCAACCGCGCCCAGCATTGGTATGCAGCTAGTGCTGGATTTGCAGCTGAAACGCGATGAATTTACACTTGTGGACCCGGCATTTCTTCTCCATCACTGGACCGGGGATAAAAGCCTGATTACGTTTTATTTTGATGTGGATCCGGGCGACGGCCCTTTTCCATTTGTTGATCAAAGTTGATTTGTGAATAGGAAGGACAAATAGACGAAGTGGCGGATATCGCCGAAGACGTCGCAGATCGATTAGCGATCTACGCGATTAAACGCCTGGTTTAAAATTTACGACATATAAAATGGATCCTCTCGTACTCGTATTTCTGACCAGCGGCCTGTTTTTAGGTTGGGCTCTGGGGGCAAATGATGCCGCCAATGTGTTTGGCACGGCGGTTGGTGCACGCATGGTCCGGTGGGAAGATTGTGTCACCCACCGCAGCGTTCATTACTGTGTTATCGCATTCCATCGTATTGTTTATATTCGCCTCACGCGGGCTTGAGGCATGGCTAGCTGGACAGGGTCTGCCCACTATCCCACTGGTGCCGGTATCCAGTTCGCAGGCCGTGGTTGGTGCCCTTGAAAATTATCGCCGGTTGGGTGGTCACCCCGATTTCAGCGGGACTGATTTGTTTTATTGGTTTGTTCTTTTTACAGAATGTGTTCGGCTTAAAGGTTGTTTAAACCGGAAACTGTAAGCAAGCTAATCGTATCAGTACGCAGGAGAATCAGGTGTCTATAGCTGGACACCCAAATGGCTGTTATTGTATTTTTAAGCAGATGGGTACAGGCCCGGTACTCCCGAAGCCGCAGTTCGTTCTGGTTCCAATGAGCTGATATCCAGCTTTGGCAGCAGTACTTTACACACGGCCTTACCATTCCAGTCAGTGTTTTCCAGCCGATGAAACAGGTGCTTATCAAGTTCGGCGATCACTTGTGCACCTTGAGGAAATCCGAGTAGCTGCGCCCATTCTTCAGGAGCCCCGGGGGGAGCTGTCGGCCAGCGGGCGCGGGCATACTCTTGCAAAGTCTGCCATGTTTTCTGTGCATCATTTTCATCTGCGGCGTTACGGATTTTGGTAAGCAAGGCACGTAGATCACGAGTTGTTTTTGCGGGGTTCGAGCCAGCGAGGGGGCGGCGGTTTCGCGCGTAATAAAATACAAACCAGGCGATGCTCAATACCCAGCCGCCAAGGCTGATCAGGCTCAGCCATTTCCAGATTGATTCTGATCCATCTGACTGGTTTGTTTGAGGTACACGATAGGGAATACTTGCATTGAGCTGTGAGCTTCGACTGGATATTTTAGTGCCGTCATCTGCAGTATCATCCGTATTCGATTTAACGGCCAGGACGTCGATGCTGACCGCAGCTAAGCTTGCATATTGTTGCCGGTCATTTTTCACGTCCCACCAGGCTACGTTTATCTCCGGTATTTCCAGTGTTCCTGCTTCAGACGCGATCAGAACGAAGGTCTGCGCGCGGCTGCCTGCAATAATTATGCCGTCGGCAGTGTTATTACTGTAGGCGGGCTCATCGGGGTAGACTTTGAATTGATCGTTAAGGTTCGGTATTTCAATTTCCGGGAGCTGCGCCCCGGTGAGGCCCAGAGCAGTTAAATCAATCTGCATATTTATCGCATCACCCGGGTTGATGGCTTGTTCGGGTAGCCCGCGGCGCTTAAGCATGACCTGAGCCGAAGGTAACCAGGTCGAGCCGGTAAATTTCCCGGCAGGGGGGGTGATTTCAATAGACAGCGGCTCGCTGCGTAGCGTGAGCTGTTTTCCGCGCAGAAAAGGGTCAAAACCGAAGCGACGATTGTTTTGTCGTTGCGGGCCGGGAATGCGCACCTGCAACGCCACGGGAGGAATGGTTAAGGTGCCACTTTTTTGCGGAAACAGTGCATAGCGGCGTTCTATGGTCTGGTATTCAATCCCCTGTTTGCTGTGCGCACCCGGCATATCATCACCAATACGTTTGATCAGGGTGTTGTTCGCGCGTGGCTCATCCAGTGCTGCCTCCAGCAAATTTCCCTGGTGATAGATTCGAATGATCAGGTTTAACTGGCTTTGCACATAGGCTTTTCCGGGGTGTTCCCATATCGTTTCGATCAATACACCGGGCACATCCGCCTCTACCCGGGGGGAGGGTTCGGCGATGCTGGTCACCGTCAACTTGATTGCTTCGGTTTGGTCATTACCCAGTTTCAGTACCGGGATACTCAACTCTCCTTCACGTTTAGCCATCAATATCAGCAGGAGAACCGATTTAGTGGACGCAACGCCATTCAGGGTGGATATTTCGGTACTGCTACTTTGTCCGATGATTTCAAAATTCTGTTGCAGCGCGCTTAGATCAAGCTCCTGTGCGCCCTGTGTCAGATCGCTGAGGATGGTTAAATGTATGGGCTGGTCGAGGCTGGTTTTCTGTTTATCCAGCGCCGCAGTCAAGCTGGCCTGCGCGGGGAGTTGGGTCACCATGCAGAGCAGAATAAACAGGAAACTAAGGCTGATTCTCATGGTTGTCGCTGTTGATATTGATATTTAAATTTACGCCGTAGCAGCGCGCCGGGGTCATCTGGTACCTGGCGCAGCATCAATTCAAGCGCTTGCGCGTTTTCGTCCATCGGGCCGGTTTCTTCGACGGAACCTGGCGAGGTTTTTTCAGAAATATCTCCGCCTTGTTCAGGCTCGTTTGCCTGCGCCGGTTGTTCGGCTTTTTCTGATTCTGAAGAGTTTTTGTTTTGCCCGTCTGACTTGGTTTCTTCGTTAGAATCAGCTTGAGGATCATTTTGTGTATCTTCCGGGTTCCCCGGCTGTTGGTGTTCCTTTTCCGGGTCGGATTGCCCCGGGTCTGACTGGTTCTGTGCCGGATTTTTGTTCTGCTCGTCTTCGTCCAATGACTTTTGTTGTTGATCTTGTTCAGAGTTTTGTGACTCTGAATCATCCGAAGCTGTTTTATTTTCCTGTTCCTCGTGTTCCTCCTGCTCCAGTGCCGCTTTAACCAGTTGGTGATTGTAGCGGGCATCGTCGAAGTCAGCTTGTATTCTTAAGGCCTCTTCGTAGGCCTCAAGTGCCTCCTGTAGTTGTTCATTGTTTACCAATGCGTTGCCCCGATTATAGGCACCGATCGCGGTGTGGTCCTTAGCGAAACCTTCCAGGGCGCCTGTCATGTCATCGTTACGATAGGCTTGAGCTGCTTTGCGTTGCTGCTGGTCTTTTCGTTCCCACAGCGAATCCCAGCTAAACGCCTGTGCAGGCCCCGGTGCGTTCATCAGTCCGGTCAGTAAAATAATAGAGAGCATGCCCAGCAGGCCTTTGCGAAACACCAGGCTGGATAAAAACAGTATCGGGAGAAGTAACCACGGACCAACATCCCGCCATTGATCGGCTTTGCGCTGCGTCTGGCTGGAGATGCTTTGAGTTTGAGATAACCAGGTTTTGAGCGGACGGTTCAGATGATCTATATCTTCGTCGCCGGGTGTCATTCGTATATAGTTTCCCCCGCCGGACCGCGCGATGCTTTCGAGTAAAGCACTTTGGCTGAGGTCATTTACGGGCGCGATCTCCAGCACGGAAACCCTGATGGCATCCTTTGATAAACTCCGTGCCTCGCTCACTGCCAGCGGGCTGGCCCGGTCGGTAACCAGGATGATTTCGCCGGCATCAATCTGAACCCGGCCAAGCAATTCTCCGGCTTTTTTCAGCCCTCGATCCGCTCGTATTCCCTGCACCGGAAGCGTGTCGCTGTCCAGTGATTTCAGGAGGTTGGAAATGGTGTCCTGATCGTCACTCAACGGGGTAATAACAAAGGCTTCACCCGCAAAACCAACCAGCCCGGTCAGAACACCCGGCATCGAGGTGAGCAAATCTTCGATTTTAAATTTTGCACGTTGCAGGCGACTGGGCTGCATATCGACCCGGTCCATTGATTTTGCCAGGCTAAGTACCACGACCCGCCCCTGTTGCAACTGGTAGAGCGCCTGCGGTAAACGTTCCCAGGTTGGCCCGGCCAACGCCAGTATCAACAGGCCGAACAACAGGCCGGGCAGGATGCGAATTTTGGTGGTTTTTGTTTGCCCCGGGTCATCCAGCACGACGGATCGAAGGTGCGGATCAACCAGATCATCGGCAGCACCAACCGGGAGCTGCCTGCGCAGCAAAATTCCAATAGCAAAAAGCACCGGCAGACCCAGCAGCCACGCGGGGCGTATGAAGTGAAACTCGTTCAGCAAGCTGATCAGGCTATCCATCGTCGCCTCATCCAGAACAACAGGCACCATAACAATAGTGCCAGCGAGCCGGGCCAGAAATATAATTCCTTAAACGGGCGCAGGCTGTGGATTTCTTCCTCCACCGTTTCCAGTTGATCGATGAGCGAATAGATATCCGCCAGTTCGCGCGTATCACGTGCCTGGAAATAGCGCCCGCCGGTTGCGTTGGCAATTTGTTGTAAACTGCGTTCGTCAACCCCGGATCGGCTCGAGAAAAAACCTGAAATCGCGCTGGATGACGTGGCACCGATGCCAATGGTATATACCTTGAGGCCGATTGTTTTCGCAGCCTGCACGGCCTGCTCGGGTGAAATATTGCCCGCGGTGTTCTCTCCGTCGGTCAGCAGGATCAGAACTTTATCTTGCCCCTGCCTGTTTTTCAGGCGCTTGACTGCCAGCGCTATCGCGTTGCCAATCGCCGTGCGTGGGCCGGCCATGCCGATGACTGCCTCGTTCAGCAAGGTGTGCACGGTACGTCGGTCTAATGTGAGTGGCGACTGCAAATAGGCCTGAGAGCCAAATAGTATCAAGCCAAGACGATCGCCCTGGCGTTGCTGGATGAAATCACCGGCTATGGTTTGTACCGCCTGCAAGCGATTCACCCTGCGCCCCCCGACCTGCATATCACGTTCATTCATACTGTCGGATAAATCCACCGCCAGCATCAAATCGCGCCCGCTTAGCGGCAGGGAAACGGGTTCGCCTACCCACTGAGGGCGCATGCAGGCCAACAGTAAAATTATCCAGGCTATTGTGCTTAGCGCCAGGGCCGATCGCTGAATCCGATGCTGGCCTGCTGTGGCATTAGCGACCACGTCGTAGAATGGGACTTTAATACCGGCAAAGCTAATAGTGCGCGGTTTCAAGCTATAAAACACTATCACTGGCAGGGGCAGTGCGAAGATCATCCACCACCATTGAAAATGGATCATATCGATTTTACCCATGCCTGCGCGGCATTGGCTAATTTGCATCGATCAATTTTTGCCTGATCCTGATACTGCACGTGCCCGATGGCCTCACCTCCTGTCTGGCTAAAGCACTGAGATGGATTGGTTTGATCCAGAAAGGCCAGCCAGTCTTTACCGCTGAGCAGGGCGGGCTGATGCCCGGCATAGCGCACCACGGCGACTCGCTTTAACAGGGCTGATACCTGTTCAGCGAACTGGTGATCACTCAGTGCGGCCTGGTTCTGTAGCCCGGCCAGTTCCTGCAAAGCAGCTTTTCGCAGTCCAGCAAATTCATAGGTGAAATAATTTACCAGTCTTCTTACCAACCGCCACACAATATACAAAACAATTATAGCTACAAACCACCATCCGGGGGCGGGAGGCCACCAGCCCTGATCCAGGGGGCTGATGATGTCGCGTAGGGGCAGCGAAGCGCGGGGTTCGATCATCGATAATCAGGTTTGTGCAACCACCGGTCGATTTATAGCATCGACCAGTCTATCGGTAGTACACACCGGTACCACAGGTTGGCCCATTTGACCAAACTCCCGGTCTAGCCAGGCGGTTCGCGTCTGAAACTCGTCGCGTAAACGGTCGCGCGTGCCTTGATCCGATGCGCTGACTTTAATACGTTGGCGGCCATTGCTCAGGGGCAGTACGCGGCCCGCAGGCAATTGTTGTTCAAACGGGTCTGATATATGAAAGGCGATCACATCGCTATGCGCAGCCAGGCGATGCAGTGGTTGTCTGAAGCGGGTTTGTTCGGTGGGGGTGCGCGTAGCCGAGAAATCACTGAGCAATAAAATAAGGCTGCCCGGTCGTGCAACTCTTGCTGCATGTAACATGGAATCAATCAGGCGATTCTCATGCTCAATCGTATTATGATAGCGCGTGGAGCTGGCCAGAGCCTGCAGTAGCTTTAGCACTGAACTTCGGCCGGCAGCGGGGCGTATATCAATTTCTGAATGTGGCTGGTCAGTCGGGTTGAATAACAGCCCGCCTACGCGATCTCCGCGTCCGCTGGCATACCATGCCATCAGAGCAGCGAGCCTGGCAGCGACTACAGACTTGAGCGCCCTGCGCGTACCAAAATACATGGAAGGACTGAAATCGACCACGATCAACACTGGTCGCTCGCGTTCTTCAACGAAGATTTTGGAATGCAGCTTACCGGTACGTGCAGTGACCCGCCAGTCGATGTTGCGTACATCGTCACCATCAATATACGGGCGTGATTCAAAATAGTCCATGCCACGGCCGCGAAAATGCGAAGCATAACGCCCGCTTAAGTGAGAATGCGATACTTTGCGCGCGCTGAAATTTAAATGTGTGGCTTCGTTGCGCAGCGCCAGTAATTCCTCCAGGCTGGATTCAATTCCGTAGCTCATGGATAAACCTCGTCAGGCCTGATGATTAATCCGCTCAGGCTACCGGCACCAGATTGAGCAGCCGGCTGACAAATTGATCCACATTGATGCCTTCGGCCTGAGCCTGGTAGGATAGCAATACGCGGTGGCGTAGTACGTCCGGAATCATAGCCTGGATATCTCCAGGCGAAACGTAGTCCCGCCCCTGCATCCAGGCAAGCGCGCGAGCGGTACGGTTAAGCGCGATGGTGGCGCGTGGGCTGGCACCATACTCAAGATATTTAGCCAGCGATTCATCATAACGCGAAGGTTCTCGTGTGGCTACGATCAGTTCAACCAGATAGCGCTCAACCGCGGGTGAAAGGTGTACATCGAGCACTTCTCTACGCGCCTGTCTGAGCATCTTTTCACTCAGCATCTGCTTTGTGTTTCCCGTGTAGTCTGCTTGCAGGTCGCGGCTTGCTTCAGCCTGATTGAGGCGTAATATTTGCGTTTCCTCGTCGATGTTTGGATAGCTGACGTTGGCGTGTAATAAAAATCGGTCGAGTTGCGCTTCAGGCAGGGGGAAAGTGCCTTCCTGCTCAATCGGGTTTTGCGTGGCCATAACCATGTATAAGGAGGGTAGGGCATGTGTTGTATTACCCACGGTGATCTGGCGTTCCGCCATCGATTCGAGCAGGGCGGACTGAACTTTAGCGGAGGCCCGGTTAATCTCGTCAGCGAGAATAATATTGTGAAACAGCGGGCCGGGTTTGAAGGTAAACTGGCCGCTGTCGGGCTGCCATATCTCGGTGCCGGTCAAGTCGGCAGGCAGCAGATCCGGGGTGAATTGAATGCGCTGGAAATCCCCTTCTACCAGGCTGGCAAGCGCATTGACGGCGCGAGTTTTTGCCAGGCCGGGCGCACCCTCAACCAGCAAGTGGCCATCGCTCAGCAGTGCAATAAACAGGCGATCAAGCAGGTTCTTCTGGCCAATGATTTGCCGGGACATCTGCTGCCTGGCCAGTAGCACGGCCTGGCGGGCGCTTGAATCTTGCGGGTTTTTTATTGCGGTGGAATCAGACGGCATTTTGAGTATCAGGTTTACAATTGAATATCGTTTCGGGTAAATCGGGTGCAGAATTAGTGCGTTCAGCGGGAGCTTAAAATATCAGGCCTTTTCCTCATTCTCAAGCGCCTTTTCCGTAATGTGGTGATACAGATGGATCGCCTCGGCAGCCAGGCGTTGATATTTCGGGTTTCTGTCGATCAAGCTGGTGATTTCATGCGTGTCTTTGAATAGTTTTTCCAGGTACTCCAGATCAATATCGTCCAGCGTATCACCTGCATCCACTTTGTCTTTGATTCGCATTGCGCGCGGCAGGCGATACTTCTCAAAACGCTGCAGCAGTGCCTCAAGCACTCCTTCATCATTAATCGGGTCGGATTTATTCATAGTATTTCTCCAAACGATTTACTCGTCTTGTAGCGGTGCTTTTTTAGCCAGTGTAAGAAATGAATTAGAGAAATAGCCGCGGAATAACCTGGGCCAGGTCTTGAGGTATTGATTCTCTGGTTGTACCCAGTAATTTTCTGTTGTTTGCCATCCCGTTCGATGAAGTAACTCATTCAGTGTCACAGGGTCAAACCAGCAGGTATGATCCTCATGCACCTGAGGGCGATTGTAGCGCCAGATCTTATGACGTTGTTTAGCGTTGAAGGGGTTGGGAGTAGTAATGACAAAACAACCACCCGGCTTAATATGTTTTAACATGTTTCTTAAGAACAAACCCGGGTTCTCCAGGTGTTCAATAATTTCGCCGGCAACGATAACATCAAAGGTTCTGCCAAGATCCATTGTTTCTACATTGTCACAAATAACGTTAAAATTTTTCTCTAATAAACTGTCGATGCCCTGCTGATTAATATCAACGCCAATCACCCGGGGATTAATATCGGAAATTTGCCGAAAAAGCAAAGTCGGGTGGGTTTCAAAATACTGTTCGTCATCGCGCCGGCGCTCCCTGTAGTCTACAACGCCAAGATCCAGAACATCCCTGCCCTTAATCAAGGGGGCCAGGACCTCCATTCGAGATTTGATAGTACTGCCGGGAATAAGTGTGTTTTTCATGAATAAATTCGGTTGCTTAGTAATTCGGCCAATTCATTTTGTTTTCAGGATTCATAAGTAGTAGCTCCAACGGGGTTATTTCGAATAATATCGGCTTACAAAACCTGTAGAGATCGCCTTTCAAATTTGACCGGACAGTAGCAATGGCGCATGTGCTCACGAATTGCATAATGAAATGCCCGTACTCTTTATGTGGAGTTAAACGCCTGGCCCTTTACTTATGATGAATTCATTATAATTATAGATAATTTAGACCTTATATAGAACCATAGAAATGCAAATTGGTGCAATTTCAAGCAGGAAATATCGCCCGGATATTGATGGGCTAAGAGCGATCGCCGTTCTTTCCGTGTTTCTTTATCATCTTCAGCCAGACCTGTTACCCGGAGGTTTCCTTGGGGTAGATATTTTCTTTGTTATATCCGGTTATTTGATAACAGGCATTATTTTGCGTGAGAATGCTCTCGGCGTGTTTTCTTTTAGTCATTTTTACTCACGCAGAATAAAACGTATTTTCCCTGCACTTTTTGTCGTTCTTGTGCTTTCCGCTATCGTTTCAATCGTGTTATTGACACCGGAGACGTATTTCAATTTCATGAAATCAGGCCGGTACGCTTCAGCGCAACTAGCAAACTTTTTCTTTGCAAGAGATGTAGGCTATTTCGAAGAAGGTTTTTCTGCTCAGCCTTTACTTCATACCTGGTCCTTAGGCGTAGAAGAGCAGTACTACCTCTTCTGGCCGTTATTGATTTACGTTTGTTTCCTGGTTTTAAAAAGATCTGGTGCACTGCTAAATAAAAACAATTACGGCTACGCACAAGATCGTTCTGCATTGCACTTATCTGCGGCCCGGACAGTTGCGACACCGCTTGTGGATAACGGCGCAATAAAGAAAAACATGGCTGTCGTCTTTATTGTTCTGGCGATATTGTCTTACGGTATATGTATATATCTCGCCGAGGTAAACCAGAAACTGGCTTTTTATATGTTTTATACAAGGGCCTGGGAGTTTTGTATTGGTGGCCTGATTACTCTGGTAGCGGTATCGAGTGTCAAGACAAAGCCAACTCTGTTCAAAAACTTGACGGCGGTGGCGGGCCTGGTATTGCTCGGATATAGCTTTGTCTTTGTAAGCCAGGAGTATTTTGGGGAATCCTTTCTACGTTTTGGCGTGGTGATTCCATGCGTGGGTGCCGCGCTCATTCTGCTTCCCAATCAGCAGGGCAGTTGGGTCGATAAGCTCTTATCCTCGAAGCCGACGGTTGCTGTCGGGAAAATCTCGTATTCACTCTATTTATACCACTGGCCAATCATTGTCTTTTATAAATTATATACCGGTCAACATGAAATAAGTTTTTTGGCTTCGACTGGTATTGTGTTGCTGGCTTTTATACTGGCTACTATTAGTTACTACCTGGTGGAACGACCACTAAGAAAATCCAAACTGGCTGATCGTCGGGTGATTTATGCTGCGCTATTAGTAATTATTACTTTCGCTGTAATTTTTAAAAACCTTGAACCATACGATTTAGCTCCCTGGCGTATCACGGCTTATCCGGATGGAGAAATGATGTACCCGGGTTATGGCCCCTCAGATTGTCGTTCAAGTATGGTAAATGAAGTTGAACTACATGAATGCACGCTAACGGAAGAACCGAATGCCCCCGTAGTAGCTCTGGTCGGGGACAGCCACGTTCCTAACTTTTTTCAATCGACGGTGGCATGGGCAAAAAAGAACGGGTTTAACGTGGTGGGGTTGACTATCCCGGGCTGTCCAATGTTACTCGGGAATGTTCGTATTAAGAGTGAATTTGATCGTAATCACGAATTGCAATGCGAACGTGCGCTACCGCTGTTTGAATCGAGAATTGTCAACGACGAAAGAGTTAAGCTTATACTGATAGCGCAACGCTTCGATCTGTTTTTTGACGGTACGAATTATTTGAAAAATACGCGGCAGATGTACTTCATAGGCGAGGACGGAAACACCATTCAGGATCATACGGGCTATTATAGAAACCAGTTTTCTTATACCGTAGATAAAATCAGGGAAGCGGACAAAGAGCCAATTATTCTTAAGCAGGTTCCGCTTTTTAGTGACGTTAACGAATGTCACTGGAAACCCTTAATCAAAAAGATATTTTCGAAGGAAAGAAACTGCAACTATAAGACCAGCTTCATCGAAAAATGGCAAAAACCGAGCGTTGATTTTGTTAATAAATTTACAGCGGATCATCAACTGAAAGTTTTTGACCCGGTTCCTTATTTAGATAGCCCCCTCCAATATGGATCCAGTATTTACCAGGATATCGATCATCTTAATGACTACGGCAACCGCTTTTTGATTTCACATTTTATCGAGTCGATGGATAAGACTATCAAATCTCTGGAGGAAGAGGGCCGCTTCTCCAAAGAGCCTAAATAGCAAGCAGTAAGGATTGAAGCTAAGCGCTCTTTCAGAACATAAAATGTCGGATATGGCATAACTTTGATTTAAACCGCGTGTTTATAATTGTCTGTTATCGTTCATTCATGCTGTCATTATCCGAGGTTATATCTATGGCAAAATTTCCTGCTAAAGCAAACGTTGTGATCATCGGTCAGGGCGGGATAGTTGGAGCGTCGGTCGTTCATCACCTTATCAAAAAAGGCTGGACAGATATTGTGGGCATCGATAAGGCGGCGATCCCGACGGATATCGGCTCAACTTCGCACGCCTCTGACTTTTGTTTTATGACAGCGCATGACAACATGACCTGTTATACCACTAAATACAGCATCGATTTTTTTGAAGAAATGGGTCATTACAGCCGTATTGGCGGGCTTGAAGTGGCGCGCAAAGACGACGATGGCCGAATGCTGGAACTCAAACGCCGGGTCAGCTCCGGCAAAGCGTTTGGTTCAAGGGTAAAAATGATCAGCGCCAAAGAGGCCAAGGCTTTAAATCCCCTGCTTGAGGAGGATATGATCCAGGGCGCATTATGGGACCCGGATGCGGGCCTGGTCATTCCACGTTCACAAACTGTGTGTGGGGAACTGGTCGAGCAGGCCGAAAAATCGGGCCAATTGCAGGCGTTCGCCAACACGGCGGCTACCGATCTTGAGATCGAGAATGGGCGTATCAAGGGGGTGAAGACCAGCCGCGGTTACATTGAAGCGGATCATGTGGTGGTGTGTGCGGGCCTATGGGGGCGCCTGATTGCCAATATGGCGGGCGAAGATTTACCCATCATGCCGGTTGATCATCCGCTGTGTTTTTTCGGCCCCTACAATGAATTTGCGGGTACCGGCAAAGATATCGGTTATCCCCTGCTGCGTGATCAGGGTAATTCAGCCTATTTGCGTGATACGGGTGATCCTGAAACCGCCGAAGGTGGTCAAATTGAATGGGGCTATTACGAAGAGACTGAGCCACGTCTTTTACACCCCAAAGATTTGCTCGAAGCGAGCGAATCACACTGGTCACCATCACAGCGTGATCTGCCGCTTGAACAAATCATGGAGCCGCTGGAACGCGCGATGGAGCTGACGCCGATACTCGGTGAGCTGGGATATGATGAGCGCCAGTCGTTTAATGGCCTGTTGCAGGTTACCACCGATGGCGGTCCATCGATTGGCGAATCACCAAAAACTCGGGGATTGTGGTATGCCGAAGCGGTTTGGGTGAAAGACGGCCCGGGTATCGGCAAGCTGCTGGCTGATATGATGACCGATGGCGAATCCGACGTCGATATCAACGGCATTGATGTAGCACGTTTTTATCCTGTGCAAAAAACGCCCACGTATATCTATGATCGTTGTTACGAAAGCGCGTTTAAAATTTATAATCCTGCGGTACACACGCGCGAGCCGTACTCAAAAGGCCGGGGTTTGCGTCGCAGCCCGTTCTGGCCACGCGAAAACGAGCTGGGTGCTTATTTCATGGAGCTCGCAGGCTGGGAACGTGCACATGGTTATGCATCCAACGAGCATCTTCTGGAGAAATACGCCGATCAGGTGCCGGTTCGCGAAAACGAATGGGATAACCGCCATTTCTGGCGCGTTTCCAATGCCGAGCAATTGGCGATGTCGGAGAACGCGGGCATGATCAACCTTTCGCATTTTGCGGTGTTTGATGTGCTGGGCCCGGATGCTGAAGCGCTGATGGAATATGCCTGTGTGGCTAAGGTCGGCGGAACCATTGCCATTGGTAAAGGCGTGTACACGCATTTTCTCGATCACAAAGGGGGGGTGCGTGCGGATCTGACGGTTATTCGATTGGGTGTGGATAAATACCGTGTAATCGATGGTGCGGACGCAGGGCATCGTGATCTGATCTGGCTGAAACGCATGGCCGAAGACCATGACTGGAATGTGTATATTGAAGATCAAACCGATCACCAGGCATGCCTGGGGGTCTGGGGACCGAACGCGCGCAAGCTACTGCAGGCGATTGCGGATGAACCCGAACAGCTTGAAGCTGAGAATTTTGCCTTCGCCACCACCAAAACGCTCAGCCTCAAAGGCATTCCAGTGCTGGCTTTTCGTATTTCCTACGTCGGCGAACAGGGCTGGGAGCTACACGTACCATTCAGTTATGGCCTGGCTTTATGGGATCTGGTTTTCGAACAGGGTGCAACCCCGGTAGGCATCGAAACCTACGCCAACAGCCGCCGCATGGAAAAAAGTCTGCGCCTGCAAAATGCGGATCTACTCACCGATTACAATTTAATCGAAGCCGGCCTCGCTCGACCTAAAATGAAGCTGGCTGATTTTCACGGCAAAGAAGCGTTCCGGGAAATCCGTGAACGCGAACAACAGGCAGCCTACCTTTGCACGTTCTCGATGGTGGATAATATTGATGCCAGCGGGGTGGCACGCTACCCGGTCGGGCAATGTCCGATTCTAGACCCGCAAACGGGTGAAGTGCCGGTTGATTCACATGGCAGGCGTTCCTATTTAACCAGCATAGCGTACGGGCCTTCAATTGGCAAAAATATTGGTCTGGGTTATTTGCCGGCAGAGCTGGCTGAAGTCGGGCGCGAGTTCACCATGGAATATTTCGATGAACCCTTTCCGATTGTAGTTGAAGCGGTGGGTTATGGTGCGCTGTACGACCCGGACAACCTATTGCCGAAATCATGATGCTGTGCCTTACGCAGGGGCGGAGTCGGTCCGAAATGGTGATCTGCTAAGGGTATTACGAATGTAGCGCGGCAATCCAGATGCCGGGGGGACCCTTGTAAAATATTATGACAAAGCCCGGACCACAAATCAAAGGCGCGCTCAATCTGGACGGCGATCCGGCGCATTTAAAAGCCTACTATTACTACTGTCCGGTATAATTTTCGTAGGATCACGATAAACGGCAGTACAACAATGTTTGCAGAAGACACTTATGTTTAGAGACTTAAAACCTAAATCTCGTTTTATCGTCATCCTCGCGTATGCGGGGATCCATAATACCGTCAGAAACAGGCTTATGGATTCCCGCCTTCGCGGGAATGACGCTTTAACCGGACAGTAGTAGCCTACTATGAAAAATGGGCGGCAAGTTATGATCGGGATGTTGACAGGGAAGCCTATACCGCGGACAAGATCATGCTCGATTGCTGCCATCGCACACCGTTGCATAATTCGCTACGCATTGATCCGCGGAATTTAAATCTGTCTATCCACGACGCCGGCTGTGGCACGGGCCTGGCGGGTGAGGTTTTCAGCGCAGCAGGATACCGCAATATTAGCGGCAGTGATTTATCCGGGGCGATGGTCGACAGGCCGGAAAGCGTCAAATCTATTCAGAGCTTGCCGGCGGTGTTGATCTTACGCAGCCGGTGCGCAAGCAATGGCAAAAAACATTTGATATGGTGCTATGTCGTGGTGTGTTCACCAGCGGTCATGTGCCGCCAGACACCCTACTGCGTTTATTTGAAATGACGGTGAAGGGTGGCCTCGTTATCGTCAGTACACGTACCGCTTATTATGAGCAGATGCATTATCAGGATGTGAATGACCAGATCATTGCGCAGGGTAAAGCAGCCTTATTGCTAAACCTGCGTGATGCGCCCTATACCAATGATGGCAATGCGCATTACTGGGTGTATGCGGTTAGTTCACAAGCCCTTTAAGCCTGCTTTTCGTAAACCCGAGAGATAGGGTTCGAGCCCATCCTTATGTTTGGTGGGCATATTATGTTTCAGGAAAGAAATGGACAGATCCGGTTTTTGCTTCAAGGCTTCGGCTAATGCTTTTTGAGCTTCGGCCATTCGATCCAGATTAGCCAGGGCGGCGGCCAGCAGCGCATGCGACCAGTAACCAGTGGACGTTGGTATTTGTTTGGTTTGATTTGCCAGTTTAAGGCCCTCTTCGTTATCGTTGTCCAGCAAACAGGTCATTGCATGAACCGCTGTAAACGCCCAAAGCATTGGATCACGCGGACTTAGTTCGATGGCTTTTTCAGTCATTAGTTTAGACTCTTCCAGCTCGCCGGATAGCGACAGGGCAAAACCCAGGCCATGATAAGCCTGGGCAAAACAGGGATTCAGCGCAATCGATTTTCGTAGCGATGAAATCGATGCATCGTGATCTCCCTGCATCATCTGAATGCGCCCGATCGCAAAATAGGAAATGGCGTCTTTATCATCGCATTTTAACGCGGTCTCTGCATAGCCAAGCGCCTCCTTTAAACGGGCATCAGGGTCCTCCGCGTAGCCCATAATAACCGTAATGTAACAGCTGTAGCATAGGTAGGCATAGGCGGGGGCAAAGTTTGGGTCCATCTGGATTGATTGTTTAAACAACTTCATCGCAGTGTTTTCATGCGCCGCTTCAAAAGTCCACATGTGCCACAGGGCGCGTTGATACATCTCCCAGGCATCCAGATTATCGGGTGATTTAAGCCGTGCGCGTTCGCATTCGGCGGCATTGAGTTCAGGTTCCAGCGCGGATGCAATTACCTGCGTCATCTCATCCTGTAAATCGAAAATATCTTCCATTTCACGATCATAGCGTTCGGCCCAGACATGATGCCCTGTCTCAGCATCGATAAGCTGCGCCGTGACCCGTACGCGCGATCCCGCCTTTCGGACACTGCCTTCAAGCACATAAAGTACATTGAGTTCTTTGGCAATCTGGCGAATATCAACCGCTGTATTTTTGTAAGAGAAGGTGCTCTCTCTTGAGATTACCTTGAAGGCGCGTATTTTTGACAGTGCGGTGATGACATCCTCGGTAATCCCGTCACCGATGTAATCAAGCTCCGGGTCATGGTTTAGATTGGATAGTGCCAGTACGGCAATAGACGGGGTGTGTGTTCGAGGTTTCGGCGCCTGGTCAGGTGTGGCCATGTTGCCTGAGAGCACAGCGAAAGTCAGGGAATAGGTCTGTACCGGTTTACTGATATTCTTAAATGTCTGGATGCCGCTATCCGTCAATTCGAAATCGATTTTGCCGACCACCTGATCATATACGGCACTGGAAACGCTAATGCCACCAATCGGCGCCGCCGCCTCCAGTCGTGCAGCCAGGTTGACGCCGCCGCCAAACACCTGTCCACGGTCTTCAATGACGTCGCCAATATTGATACCAATTCGCAATTCGACCCGCTGTTCTAACGCTAAGGGTAGATTGTTTTCGGCCAGGTCACGCTGAATGCTGATGGCGGTATTGGTTGCGGCCACAACACTGGGAAATACGGCCAGAATGGCATCGCCTGCAGAATTTACGACCGCACCGCCAGCTTGTTTAATAGAAGTCTCTAAATCATCAAAGACCTGCATAACCTTACGGTGGGTGCCCTCTTCATCGGCACCGCTCAGTCTTGAATAGCCGGCAATATCCGCATATAAAATGGTGGTTAGTTTTCGATTTAGCTGTGTATCGACCATCTTACTGTGCCAAATGTATCCAACCCCTTGATTGAGGGTGTCGCAAAAGTAAAGAAAAAGCTTCCCCCTTTGGAAAAGGGGGACTGAGGGTGATTTAGAATGACAGGTAACATATTGATAGAAATGAATATTATCTGATAATTAAATCTCCCCCAGCCCCTCTTTGACAAAGAGGGGAGCTTTTACGACACCCTCTTGATTGAGCGGGGATTTGAGTGGAATCTGAACCCATGTAATACCCTGCGGGTTTAAGCGACAAGATCAACAGGTGTGCGGCCCGCAAAAAAAGCATCGAGATTGTCCAGGGCGCGGTCGCCCATCGCGTCGCGCGTTTCTTGAGTGGCGCTACCAATATGCGGCAACATAAAAATATTGTCGTGGCGCGCAAATTTCGGATTACCGCCCGGTTCTGTGGCGAAACAGTCCAGGCCTGCAGCCGACAGCTTGCCGGATGTAATCGCCGCCAGGAACGCTTCCTCATCAACCAGAGCGCCTCGCGCCGTGTTTACCATGATGGCACCGTCGGGCAAATATGAAAAAGCCTCAGGGCCCATTATTCCTCTGGTATCTTCGGTTGCCGGGCAATTCAGAGACAGGAAATCCGACACGGCTAGCATAGAATGCAGATCTTTATGAAAGATGGCGTTCTTCTCAAGCGCCGGTTCCAGGCGGTGACGGTTAAAGTAGTGTACGGTCATGTCAAAGCCCTGCGCCCGTTTGGCGACGATCTGACCAACCCGACCCATGCCAATAATTCCCAATCGCTTGCCGCTGACCTGCTGGCCCACCATAAAGGAGGGGCTCCATGACGTCCATTTTTGATCACGCACCATTCGGTCTCCCTCCACTGCACGTCGGGCGGCTCCCAACATGAGTAACATCGCAACCTCGGCCGTGGCGTCGGAAAGCACATCGGGGGTATTGGTCACACGGATGCCCCTGGCCTGAAAAGCAGGTAAATCGCAATGATCTATGCCCACCGAGTAGTTGGCGACTATTTTGGTTCGGTTTCCAAGGCGCGCGACGACATCTGCGCTGAACATTTCAGAATGGCAAGGCAGAATGCCATCCACCTTGTGGCTCATTTCGATAATTGTTTCGGCTGTATGAAGCGTATCTTCAGGGTTCAATACAAGCTGGTAATCACGTGCAGCCCGGGCCTGTGTATAATCACTTAGCTTACGCGTAATCCATAATACGGGCTTTTCAGCCATCGCTATCATCGGGAGTTTTTCGCACACATTCGTCCCAAAAATCGTAAGCTGCCATCGAAAGTACTGCCATGACAATGATGGTGAATGGTAATCCGCCTAAAACTCCGGCAAATCCGGTCGATATACTATAAGCAAGGCCGATCATGAATACTGAAAAAATAAGTATACCGATGAATCCTGTGATTAATTTTGTCATACGAGACAACATGAAAATTCCTCCCGAAGTTCAGCTATCAGCAGCCGAACGTAATTGATCCAGTAGCCATCGACTTGTGCGAAATAGTCGGTCATCCTGATTTTCTGCCGTAATCAGTTGCACGCCGATCGGCAAATCATTATCGCCGCTTAGCAATGGCAACGATACGCATGGCAGGCCACATAATGTCCAGATAGTACTACAAATCGGGTCTCCCGTACCTTCATTCAACAAAACAGGCTCGCCTGGAGCAGATAGAGAGATGATCGCGTCGTAATCGTGAAAAAAAGTCTCGAACCAGCTGCGCGCGGATTCGAGCAGGTTCATGGCGTCATTGTATTGCTCCCGGCTGCGAGTTTTAGCCCTTTCAAGTGCCGATATCACTGAAACGCTGAGTTCATCCCAGTGGTTTTCCCGCTCATCTTTCAGGCATCGATAGATCTCGTAGTCATAAATGATTTGATGGCATTCAATCAAATCAGAAAATGAATCGGGTGCCCGGACGCGTGTAATGGTGGTGCCCATCACCTCGAGGAGTTCTTCAAGCCCTGCGGTGGCAGCGGAGGAATATCGGTCTGCGTAGGGCAAATCAAACCAGACCAGGCTGGGTTCTGCCGGTACATCAGCGAGGTAGCCCTCCAGCATACGCGGGCGTGGTGCGAGATAGGACAAACTATCTGCTGCGTCGAAGCCGCCCAATACATCGGTGAGCAAGGCGAGATCACCAAGGTTCTGTGCGAACCCCCCGATACTATCCAAAGTTGCCGAGGTTTCAAATACGCCACGCCTTGAAATGATGCCCCTGCTAGGCTTGAATCCATATATGCCGCAAAATGAAGCAGGCCGAATAATAGAGCCATTGGTCTGGCTGCCCAATGCAAGCGGTATCTGAGCCGCCCCGACTGCAGCGGCCGACCCACTGGACGAGCCGCCAGGGCTGTAATTGGTATGATGCGGGTTTCGAGTCTTCCCGGGGTGCATGAATGCGAATTCGGTGGTCACAGTCTTACCCATAATTACCGCACCTGCCTCGCGCAGTTTCTCGATCACCGCTGAGTCGTTGTCAGGCCTACGCCCTGCGTATATCTTGCTGCCGCGTTCGGTTGGAAATTCGGCTGTATCGAATATATCTTTTATCCCTATCGGTATTCCATGCAGGTCGCCGGTGGGTTTTCCGCTGCGTCGTATGCTGTCCAGTTTTTGAGCCTGGGCCAGGACGTGCTC
>JAUVBY010000108.1 GCA_030590945.1 Gammaproteobacteria bacterium
GTGTCATCGATCATACGAAACCGGCTCACGCTGCCTGCTTGTCTGGCTTTCGCGTAAGGTGCGTAGTCTGGATCGTTTACGAACGCTTTTAGTGCGTCCGACGATGGAAACTCCAGTAGTGCAATTAAAGTAGTCTCTTCCGGTTCACCCTCGAGTATTTCTATATTCGCACTGCGTGACAAATACTTGCCCCCATGCTTTTCGACCAGCGCATGAACATTAGCTGCGTAATCGGGAACCCATGCATCATCGGTGAGTAATACATCTGCTATTAAAAATACGCTCACAATTTACCTCCTAATTAAATAATTATTAGACGCGAAATACATTATCGCGCAAATAGTTTAGCAGATTGCACTGCAGGCGCGGCCAATTAAACTACTGGAAGATGCTGAATTAGCGTCAATGAATCAGTGTGTCTTGAGGCCGGAATTCGCTGATATGGCATACGAACAGGATTGGCGTATAATGAGTCGCTGGTGGAACGAATGAAAAAATACCTACTCCCCCTTAGTTTTACTCTAATCATCCTGCTGATGTTGGTGGTCGCATTGATTAGCGTGCTACGGATGAACGCTATCAGTGATCGCATGGAAAACCTGGTCAATGAGCGCAATGTCAAGGTCAGCAACATTATGACCATGTACGTTGCCGCCAGAGAACGCTCGCTCATTTTACTGAAAATGTTGAGCCTTGAAGATCCCTTTGAGCGGGAAAATGAATTTGAGCTGTTTAATGCAGAAGCTACAAAATTTGCAGTGGCGAGAACGTCACTGATCTCACTGAAAAACAGCATAAAAGAACTCGAACTGCTTGATCGGCACATCGAATATGTTCGAATTGCCGTGCCACTTCAATTCCAGGTCGTGAACCTGTTGTTTGGCGAACAATTTGAACAGGCTGAAGAGGTGTTGCTCAATACCGCGATTCCCGCACAAAATAACGTGCTGGACCACCTTACGCTGATGCTGGAGCATCAGGACCTGGCAGCGCGAGCATCGCTTAAGGCCAGCGAAAAAATGAATCGCAGGACAGCGCAATACGTTTACCTGCTGACAATTCTTTCTGTATTGCTAAGTATCGTAGTCGCCGTCTACGTGATCCGTACTCTCAAAAAAGACGAAACTGAACTACAGGCCTACAGTGAAACGCTCGAGCAGCGTGTAAAAGAGCGAACCAATAAGCTGAACCTGGCCTTCCAGGACTTAAAAACTTCCCAGGCGCAACTGGTTCAGTCAGAAAAAATGGCTTCGCTAGGGCAACTTACTGCTGGCATTGCTCATGAAATTAAAAACCCGCTAAATTTCATCAATAATTTCAGTGAAACAGCAAGCCAATCTCTGGATGACTTGCAGGAGTCTATGAGTGAAAAATCCAAATCACTGGAGTCCGAAGAGCAACAGGCACTACAGGATACAATTTCAGAAATTCGCTCTGATCTGGAGAAAATAAAAAGGCACGGAATTCGTGCGGACAGTATTGTTCGATCCATGTTATTACACTCGCGTGACAATAAAAGTGAGTATGACATGGTCGACATCAATCACCTGGTTGAGGAGAGCCTGAATCTGGCCTACCACAGTGAAAGGGCACGCAGCCCGGGATTCAATGTAAAACTGCAACGAGATCTGTCATCGAGCAGCCTTATCGCAAAGGTCGATTCCTTAGATATATCTCGCGTTCTGATCAATCTTATTAGCAATGGGTTTTACGCGACTCAATGCAAAAGCAAGGAAAGTGCAAATGACTATCAGCCTGAAGTTTCGGTCAGTACGCGCCCGGTGGGCGAATATATTGAGATTTCGATAAGCGACAACGGAATGGGCATGAATAAGGATGTAATTGAGAAAGCCTTCGATCCGTTTTTTACCACTAAACCCCCGGGCGAAGGAACCGGTTTGGGGCTGTCAATGAGTTACGACATCATCACCAAGCAATACGGCGGTGAAATGACTGCTTCGAGCCAACCAGGTACGGGCACCACATTCACATTTAGTTTGAAACAAGCGGGCTAATGATCAAAGGAATAGTCACTATAGCGTAGACCAATATACGAGGCAAACATGAACAACCATGATCAAAATACAGCACCTGCATCTATAGGCATAAGCACGGCCAAAATTCTTGTAGTTGATGACGAGCCGGACATGAAAGATCTCATTCTACGTAAATTTCGCAGTGCCATTAGTGAGGGACGATACAGTTTCGTCTTCGCAGAAGACGGGTTTGATGCGCTCAGAGTACTGGAAAGCCAACCTGATGTCGATATTGTGGTCACGGACATCAATATGCCCCGAATGGACGGATTGACATTATTGGTCCGCCTCCACGAAGTCGCGCCTGTTTTGAAAGCCGTTATTGTTTCAGCCTATGGTGATATGGATAACATCCGCACCGCAATGAACCGGGGCGCCTATGATTTTGTCACCAAGCCGGTCAATTTTAATGATCTGGAAATCACCATCGATAAAACGCTGGCTGATGTTGCCGCACTCAAAGACAGCTTCAAACAACGCTCAAGAGCCGAACGCGACAGGGCCTGCCTCGCGCGTTTTTTTTCGCCCAATTTAATCGAACAGATGGCCAACGACCCATCACCACTCAGGCTGGGAGCAGAAAGAAAACAGTTGTCGTTCGTGGTAACCGATCTGGCCGGGTTTACTCCGCTGGTGGAGCAATTGGAGCCCCCGGTTCTGGTCGAGTTAATCAATGAGTATTTCGGCGGCATCATTGATATTGCATTCGAACTGAACGGCACTGTAGATAAAGTGATCGGTGATGGCGTGTTTATATTTTTTGGTGCGCCCGTGGCCCAGGCAGAACATGCCAGCCTGGCACTGACGTGTTCGATAAAAATCGACGCCTTCGCTATAAAATTTGCACACCAGAAACGAGCACTGGGAATACCCCTGGGCGAAACACGCATCGGCGTGAATACCGGCAAAGCGCTGGTTGGTAACTTTGGCGACAAGGGTTTTGTGCATTACACGGCTTATGGTAACGCCGTGAACACTGCTACCCGCCTGCAGGATGCGAATCGTCATTTCGGAACACGAATTTGCGTTAGCGAGGCCACGGCTAAAGCTGTGCCAGAATTTTCAGGATTACCCATAGGTCATCTTAGCCTGAAAGGGATCACTCAATCCATACCTTGCGTTCAACCCATCACAGGCGAAAATAACAGCACTGAGCAGACGCAAGCGTACCTGGCAGCATATCGCCTGCTTGAAAAGCATGATGAATCTGCCGAAGCTGCGTTTCTCGCTATCGTAGAAAAATACCCCGATGCTCAGCTGGCCGCTTTTCATCTTAAAAGAATCAGGGGCGGGCAATCCGGGACTGAGATAGCCGTTTCTTAGGCATCCCTGCAACGTGAAGCAGCAGCCTTATTTTGTTCGTTAAATGCCCAAGGCTACAAACCTGATAGAGTGTAGTGTTCATCAAACATTATGAGATGAGTTAAATGATAATTTATCCTGATATTGAGATTAGCAAAGGGCGGTGTGTGAACCTCAGAAAAGGTCGATTTGAAGACCCGGTGATTTACGATATTGACCCACAAACCGCCGCCAGGAATTTTGAGGCCAAGGGAGCAGAATGGTTACATCTTGTCGACCTGGACTGTGTGTTCAATGACGGGAATAACAGGGAACTGGTAGAAGCTATTATCAGGGATGCAAAAATACCGGTTCAGGTTGCCGGAGGCATTCGAACCTTATCCCAGATAGAAGCCTGGTTGGAGGCTGGCGCGGCCAGGGTGGTACTGGGTACAGTAGCTGTGACCGACCACGCCTTAATTCATGATGCCTGCGGCCTGCACCCGGGCAAGATTGCGGTGAGTATCGATGCTAAAGACGGATATGCCATGGTAGATGGCTGGCATACTAAAACAGCCTTTACAGGCCTTGACCTCGCTCGAAATTTTGAGCAGTGCGGCGTTGCGGCTATCATCTATACGGATATCGATCTTTACCAGGAAGCAGCAGAGAGCAGCATGGCAAATACGACCGAAATTGCTGCAGAGCTTAAAATACCACTGATTTCGAGCGGAACCATTCGATCACTTGATGATATATCGCGCCTGCACCTGCTACCCAACATTAACGGTGCAGTCACAGGCTGGGCCTTATTCAACCATGAAATTGACCTGAAATCGGCTATTGCGATTGGCCATCAGAAACAGACCCGGGCAGAATTTATCTGAGATAGTCTGAGGGTTAATACGCGCAGATTACAGTATAAGTGGAGATTCATTCCATTCGCCGACTTAAGTATATGCTCCTGGAACTCTCCCGGAATCCCCGGAATCTAAAATTTCTAACTCTGTAATATCAATGACGCCGTTCTGCGCTTGATAGTGTGAAAAAGAGCGCCTACGATGATTAGATTCAAAACGCCCGCCAATGCTGCATTTGTATAAGTGAGCTTATAGTCGCCCGTTAGATCGAAGAACAAACCGCCCTGATAGCCACCAATACCATGCCCTAGCCAGGCAAATAACAGGACAATTCCCAGCGCTGATGCGCGTCGGGACAAAGGCGTCAACATGCGCACGCAAACAAGCAACCCCGTCATGACGCCAGCATAACCAAAGCCGAAAATAATAGCGAAAATATAAAAAGAATTAAGTGACTCAATCTGGACAAAATAAAATACCAGCAGAGTCTGCCAGAACGAGGCCAACCAGTAGGCCTGAATCGCACCAATCATATCTGCCAGCTTTCCAAACGCAATTCGACCTGCGATGGCCACGATCAACATGACAAATAATACACTACCCGCGTCCTCCAGCGGGATCCCTCGATCCTGGATTAATGGCACTAAATGCAATAGGGGTACCGACATGCAGACACAGCAAAACAACACCGCTATGCTTAGCCAGGCCACAACAACATTGAACGGCAAGGGCACTGGAGACTCATCACTTTGTGTTATACCACCAGACGATGACATTGAAGCGCTATGCGGCGGTTTTCGTATTAGCATGGCTAATGGAATCAACGCTACCAACATGATTATTCCCATGGTTGTAAACGCATTCCGCCAACCAATTGTGCCAATCAAAATAGCAGCCGCAAAGGGCACGCCACCCTGCCCTATCGCCTGTCCGGCAGCAGCGATTCCCACTGCCAAACCCGGGCCCTTTGTGAACCAGTTTCCTACGTTGGCAATCAGTGGTGCGAAAAGCGCGCCCGCGCCCAAAAACCCGCCCACAAAAAACAGGAAATAAAACTGCCACAAGGTTTGCGCGTGTGCAGCGGCAAGTACGCATAAGCCCAATACTATAGCACCCAGCATGCAAACACGACGCGTTGAAGTGCGATCTGCCAGTCGACCCATAAAGATTCCGCCAGCAGCCAGACCCACTAGCCCGGCGAAATTTATCAGAGACACGGAACCACGTTGCCAACCAAATTCTTCATTTAGCGGGATAAAAAACACTGAAATCCCGTTGACCATTAAGCCCATGCTAATCGCCAGCATCATTGCAGACGCGCTCACGATCACCCAGCGATACGCAGGTTCAGACTCGATATTTGACACTGTCTATCCTCCTGTTTCGTTTCGCCAGGGCATGCTCTATTTACTCATTTTCATGCGTCAACGCCAGGTTTATGTCACCCCACTGGCCGACGGTTACATCAAAAATAATAGGCCTGCAACATACCTGACAATCTTCAATATAATTTTGAGCCGCCACCGAACAGTCAATCAACACGTCGATGGTTTCTCCGCAATACGGACATTGTACCGCCTTTTCTTCAAGTGTATGCATCGATAAACTACCTGCTGATTGGTTCGCCTGTTATCATTCTAGCGCACAGACAACATTAAAACGATTTTTCTTAAACGTGACCATTCCTACACCCCGGATGCCTGAAATAAACAAAAAAGACCCTCTACACGGCGTGACGCTGAAGATGATGATCACGCAACTCGAGGAGAAATACGGCTGGGAGGAGCTGGGCCGGCTCATTAAAATCAAATGCTTTACCCATGACCCGAGTTTAGCGTCCAGCCTTAAATTCTTGCGCAGAACGCCCTGGGCACGAAAGAAGATTGAAACGCTTTATTTAGAAACGGCTAAGACAAATGATATTTGGTCTGAAGCGCAAAGGCGTAGAAAGGAATAAATGTTTGGAGCCCCTTCCAAAGGCTGTATCCAGCACTGAGTGAATGATCAAACAGGTCGAGTGAGCACTGGTTGGACTACGAGATACGGTGCTATTTTCACTCAGGCAAACCCGCCCTTCGCATATCTTCGAGAAAGCGAGTTCGATGTTCGCCATCAGCCATAGGCGCAATTTGCTCGAGATTAGCTATTGAGACTGCAGGATTGACTACCTCTGCCTGGGTAATCTCCCATTCCGCGTCCTCTATTCTGCCTAGTCGAACATAACTTGCGGCCAGATAAAGGCGAGGAATTACGGCATTTTCGTTTCGTTCCAGTGCATTCAATAGTGGTTCTACAACCATCTCATATTCACCGAGGTTGTAATAGGCTCGCCCTTCATTGTAAGGATAGTCGAATGAATAGCCCGGATTTAGCTCCATGCCCTTGCGGATAAAGCGCAGCGCCTGATCGCCTCTTCCCAATTGGTTGTTTATTAATGCCAGTAGTGCCCATCCATCTGCATAGTTCGGGAATAGAGTTACCGATTGCTGCACAGCTTTCACTGCCTGTTCATATTCTTCGCGCCACATATGCACAAAGCCCAAAGCCCACTGCGCCTGTGGCGATGTTGCTTCAATCGACACGGCTTGCTGGGCCATCGAAAGAGCCTGATCAAGTTGTTCGTCAATGTGGTCGGTAGCCACTAAAGCAACCTGGCGAACCAACGCTATCCCCAGTGCTCCGTAGGCTCTAGCAAATTCTGGGTCGAGTTCGATGGCCCGGCTATATAAATCCTTAGCTTGCTCTACACCCTCGTTGGTAAACTCGGCGTAGCGGCGGCGTCCTTTCAGAAATTGATCGTAAGCCTCAAAGCTATTGGTCTCTTTTCGTAGGAGCTGTTTTCCTTCATCTCCTGCTAACTGTATTGACAACGCTGATACGATCTTAATTCTAATCTCGTCCTGAAGTTCAAAGAATTCTGCCAATCGACGGTCATAACGTTCGGCCCAAAGGTGATGGCCGGATATAGCGTCAATCAGTTGAGCTGTAACACGGATACGATCACCGGATTTTCGAACACTGCCCTCCAACACATATCTCACGCCCAATTCATTGGCGACATCCTGAATATTCACGGATGTGCCCTTGTAAGCAAATGACGAATTGCGAGCAATCACTCCAAGATTGGATAGCTGAGAAAGGTCGGTGATGATGTCTTCTGAAATTCCATCGCTGAAATACTCCTGGTCTGCATCACCGCTCATATTCGCAAATGGAAGCACTGCGATCGAAGGCTTATCTAACTCCAGAATAGCTATTTTCTTAGCGGATGCCTCTTCAATTTCAGGCGCTTGAAGTTGCACCAATAATAGTGCTCCAACTCCAGCGGCCAGAGCAATGACAGTGGCGATTACAATGAATCGCCATTTTTTGGGATTCTTGTTCTCTAGCTCTCCGGTTTTAGGCAATATTGCTCCAGGCCTAATCTCCACGTTATAAACGCGTACAGGTTCTGCAATATTCTTTACGCTCTTTTCGCCAAGGGACTTAAATTTGAGCGGTAACTTACTACCGAGAGCATCAAAAACCATCCCAGAAATACAGACACCACCTGGTGTAGCCAAGGTCTCCAGTCGTGCTGTAATATTTACGCCATCACCGTGGATGTCTTCGCCTTCTACGATGACATCGCAGAGATTTACCCCTATTCGAAATTTGATTTGCTCAGAGTCAGGCGTATTTTTATTGCGTTCGGCCATACCTTGCTGGATCTCCAGCGCACAGGCGACAGCTTCCAGCACGCTTGGGAATTCCACCAGGGCCGCATCACCCATAAGTTTGACGATTCTACCGTGATGCATCTCGATGACTGGATCGATTAGCTCCTTACGGTGTGCCTTGAGATTAGCCAGGGTGCCGGGCTCATCCTTCCCCATTAGCAGGCTATAGCCGACCACGTCAGCCATTAGGATGGCAGTAAGTTTGCGAGGCAGCATGTCCTCGGCAGATTTCATCAAATACACCTCAGATAGTGTTTGATACTGCCAATATACATCATTACCCACTATCTAACAAACTGAGCTATGTTCCCGCTGAATCCGGGCGGGAAGATTCCTTTTGCCGCCTCTCGTGCAAAGGATTACAGTTCTTGCCTGTTCATCATGTCTATCTTTCCCGGTTGGGTTATGGGTAGACAGAAACACAGTTTAAACTACACCCTCCATAGAATATCTATTTATGACAGATGACACACAAGCTGTTCATTTATCCAGGTTTGCAATAATGCGATCACTTGCATTGGTGCTTGTTCTTCATCACTAAATGACAACATGGCTTCACACAACCGGGAAAAGTTCGCTCCCTTTTTGGCCTCTCTGAGTAAAGCAGCTTCTGCTTCATCTAACACTCGAAAACGGCTAACAAGTTGCTTTCGCCAAATCATCCAGGTTGAAGCATCAAACACAGATTCCGGTGGTGTCTGATTTTGTGACAACGCTTTCCAAACAGGAAAAGTATTCTTCTGTAATTCCAGCAACTGCATCGAGCTATGGAATTGAATGGTTAATTGTGCCCACGATTCTGCTTGTATTTTCGCTATGCTTTCTATGCCAATGGTGTCGCAGTCAGCCGCGTCAAAACTAAAGTTAAAAGCCTGCTCTATTCGAGCCAATTCGAGCAATTCCGGAACATCGGAAAATGGTTTTTGTGTTGCTAAAAGCTCGCACATATGTTGGCTGTAATAACGCAAACTAGGGTGATGCGAGTGATACGTATCAATATAAACATCCATTAGGTGTTCAAACATCTCATCACCAAGATAGCTATATAGTTTGTCTAAATCAGTGCTTATTGCTTCTTTTAGACGCAATCTATAGCCTGATGAATATATGTGTAAGCGTTGCTCGGCGCTTCTATCGACAGTTGATTGAATATGTTTCACCACATCTGTTTTCTCACCAAGCAGATGTCCAAAAAAAGACTGTTGTAATTTCCTAAGCTCGGTTGAAGGCATTAAGCAGCCCCTTTTAACACAGGCAAAATACTTAACTGCTGCGGTGATAGCGTATTGGCTGCAATTTTTTCAGCAATACTCAATTCCTGGCGCAATTCACTAAATTCTGGAATATTGTCATCTCGCTCAATCATCGTGCTAACAGCACCGTAATGTTCAAGGGCTTTTTTATACAAATCCCAAACGTCGTTACACACATCATGGTCGTGTGTGTCGATAATCATATCGCCACTGTAACTATGCCCTGCCAGATGAAACTGCATAATTCGTTCGCCATCCATGCCTTTTATGTAATCAATCGGGTCAAAATGGTGATTATGAGCGCTAACAAAAATATTATTAATATCGAGTAACACCAGACAATCTGCGCGGCTGGCAATCTCGTTAAAAAATTCCCACTCGGGCATTTCAGATTCGTTATAGGTGACGTAACTTGACAAATTTTCTAATAATATTTGTCGCCCTAAATAATCCTGTACCTGTCGCACACGTTCAGCAACATGGTTAATGGTTGCTTCGTTATAAGGTAAAGGCAACAAGTCATGGCTATTAGTGCCGTCAACACTGGTCCAACACAAATGGTCAGACAGCCATTGTGGTTGTACACGCTCAAGCAATGCTTTTAAATCGCGCAAATAATCTTTATTTAAAGGGTCAGTGCTGCCAATAGACAAGGAGACGCCGTGCATCACCATTTCATAATCTTCGCGAATGGTGTCTAAGTTATATAGCGGCTTTCCACCTGCCACCATATAGTTTTCCGACAGGATTTCAAACCAGTCAACATCTGGTTTGTTTTCCAGTACATGCTGATAGTGCTCGGTACGCAGTCCTAAACCAAAACCTAAAAATGGACGATCCATAGAACTTCTCAAATAAAGATATTAACGAAAAAAGCCCTAGTCACATGACTAAGGCTTTTATTGCAGATAATTCTGTGAATTACTTAACAGTACCACCGATCTGATCACATATAGGTTTAGGCAGGTTAACAAAGCCCAGGCCTTTACAGGATCCCTGACCTTTACATGCATTGTTTGCAGATTTGCAATCGTTATGGCCTTTACATACGTTTACGCCAAAGCAATGTATTTTTGCTTCTTCTGA
>JAUVBY010000176.1 GCA_030590945.1 Gammaproteobacteria bacterium
AATGGACGTGGCAATGGTTCAGGTTCTTTCGGTTTCAACATGAATGCTGATGCGAACGTTGACGGTGATTACGAAGGTAACTATGAAGGCGATAACAGGTACAGCCGTCGTGATTACTACAACGCTGCACCTGCTGTAAAGACTCAGTAAATCTCAATAAAGGTTATATGCGGCTCGTATAGCGCAGGCCCCCTCGGGGGCTTTGAGTGAAAAGCACCCGTAAGGGTGCTTTTTTTGTTGGTGTTTAACGCTAATCGGAGACAGGGTATTGGATGAAACTCCTAGAGAGTCTCAATCAGTAGTTTGAGTTCGGCATCCATTTTATCCAGCACTTCATCGTATTTAAACGCGCCCAATTTTTTGCCCCGGCGGCTCAGGTTGACAAAGTTGGGGCCGCACCATAAGCCGAGGTCTGCGTCGTCGGTTTCCCCCGGGCCATTTACCCGGCAACCCATTACGGCGATGCTGATTGCATACGCTTTGGCGTATTCGGTGCGCACTTTGACTTGTTGTGCCAGGTCTATGAAGGCTTCATTTTCGACTCGCGAACAGCTCGGGCAGGATATGATGTTGAGCGTATTGAGATCAAAGGCGTTGGTTTCTTCGCTTTGGCCAGCCTCGGCATCTGCGATAATTTTTCGTCCAACTTCAATTTCCTGTTGCTTGAGTTCGTAGGGCAGGGTCAGAGATACGCGTAAGGTATCGCCGATACCCTGGGCCAGGAGTGGCAAAAAGGCCATGCGCGTTTTACTCACACCTTCGGGTGGCATGCCTGCTTCGGTTACACCCAGGTGCAGTGGGATTTCGGGTCGTTGTGCCGCAAAGCGCTCATAAGCATCCTGTGCTTTGTGCGGGTCGGAATCTTTTAGCGAGACGCAATAGCGGGTAAAGCCGATACTATCCAGCAATTCGCAATGATCCAGCGCGCTGGCGATCATTGGCGCAATCGAATCATCTGCAGGGAAGGCATCAAGTTTGGCCGGGTCCATCGACCCGGCGTTAACACCAATACGCATTGCGCAATCGTTCTGCGCTGCGATATCTGCGAGGTATTTGACTTTATCCTGCCAGGGTTTACGTTTCTCGTGGTGGTACAGATGCCCGGGGTTATAGCGTATTTTCTCAACGTGCGGAGCCAGCACCGCCGCAAGGCGATAATTTTCCTGTAAATCTACGCTTAAATTCGCCCCGGTTTGTGCGCGAATTTCAATCAACGCTTTGGCGTCACGCTGGTTGTCGGCGGCGATACGGATGATGTCTGCGTTAACGGCTTCCAGATTTCGAATCTGCGCCAGGGTGTCTTCAATCTGGCGCGTAGGCGTGGCACACATGCTCTGTACCGCGATGCGATGGTTAGCGCCAATTTTTATCGAGCCGATTTTTACTTCGCGGGTAGGGTTTCTTTGTATCAAGGTGTGAGCAGTGTTCAAGGGATTAAAAGCAAATAATGGTATAGTCCGTACTGTACTTTATCAATGGCGTGTAAGGGGTATGCAAACACCATTTAATCTTCCGGACATTGAATCTGTATTGCGTGGAAATGGGATAAACTGGATGCAACGCCCTGAGTATTTCGAATCCCTGTCTTCGAGCAACGATTACTTAATGGGTTTGACGGGCAGTCTGCACGGCCGAATTTGTATCTGCAATTATCAGACTCGTGGTAAGGGTCGCCTGGGCAGACAATGGCACGCTTCACCCGGTTCAAGCCTGATGTTTTCTCTGGGCTGGGCCCCTCCCGGTGTGGTGTCTTCTGAAGTGAGTCTGGTGGTGGGTGTTGCGCTGGTAGATGCCCTTAGAAAGCTTGGGGTTAAAGATGTTGGTTTGAAATGGCCCAATGATGTTTTACACAAAGGTCGCAAACTGGCGGGTGTGTTAGTGGAATCCCGAATTAGTGGAAAACAGGCTGAATTCGTAATCGGTGTGGGCTTAAACGTTCGACACCAGCTCGACGATATGAACGCGGTAGAGCAGCCCTGGACAGACCTGACGCAAATGGGGCTGGCCGAAATCGATCGACAACAGGTATTGATAATTATTTTGCTTGAACTTGCGCAACGATTTGAACAATTGAACACGCACGGCTTTGCACCGGCACGTGAAGACTGGCTGGCCTGTCATGCATACCAGGGCGTGACCATGAAATATAACTACCAGGGTGAGGCACGAATCGGAAAAGTGATCGGTCTGGACAATGCCGGTGCGTTGCTGTTTGAATCCGAAGGGCGGAAGATGGCGGTCAGTTCAGGTGAGGTTAGTTGTTTGAGAGCCTTGCCGTGAAGCTGCTTGTAGATGTTGGAAATTCACGTATTAAGTGGAAATACGGCGAAACGGCTGCGGTGGCTGATTCACTGGAACAGTTGGATGCGCAGTGGCAGGGGCTGGATAAAAGGGGAATTCAAGGGGCGATTGGTGGCTGTGTGCGCGGAAAAGCGCTTGCCAGACAAATTGATGAATTCGCGTTAACGCGTTTTAAAATACGAGTAGATTGGCAGGCTGCAGAGCCTGAAGCCTGCGGAGTCACGAATGCCTATGCTAACCCGCAAGATCTCGGCATTGATCGATGGGCTGCGTTGATTGCAGCCCATGCGCGATACACAGATCAACCCTGTATTGTGGTTGATGCCGGCACGGCCATTACCGTAGATATGCTGGCGGCATCAGGCATGCATCGCGGCGGAGTTATATTGCCTGGCGCCGGTAGCCTTTTCGATACTTTGACCCGGGCAGAGCAGTTATTTCCGGATTCAAGCCAGAATTTACACGCACTCGCTAATACAGTGCAGCCGCTTACCAACAATACCCGGGATGCATTGTTAGCCGGCATTATTTTTATGGTTCAAGGCGGGGTAAAAACGGTAATTGAACAGCAGGCGGAACAAATTAAGGCTAAAATCGAGGCGCTACCCATACTCATTACTGGTGGAGATTCAATCATGCTAAAACTCGATTCCCTGCAAACCGTGCAGGTACCGGACCTGGTGCTGGAGGGCTTAAGCTTGCTCGCGGAGAGCCGAAAATGAAGTGGATCGTCGTCATTTTAGTGCTGCTCAATCTGTCCGCCTGGTTATTAGGGAAAAGAATCGATCCCGGTGTTAAACAGAACCTGCGTGCTGAACAGGCAGAAACCATTAATGCGGCAGGAATGCGCGTTATTGAGCCGGCCGAGGAAATGGCGATGCGCAAGAAAAATGAAATAGTAGCGCTTGAGGAAGAAAAAATTGCGCAGCTTAAACTGGATGAGCGTGGCAAGGTATTGATGACGCCGTCGGCCGCAAATAAAGATGATGCAAGCTCTGAGCGCAATCCGACCGTCAAAACAACGAAACCGGTAAAGATTGTAGCGTTCGATCGATCTAATTCAGAAGCTCCTGCCGCGCCAGCACAAAAACCCGCCAAGCTTGAAAAAACAGCCGCATCTGAGCCTGTTTTGACCCCGACACCCGCACCGGAGCCGGAACCCGAGCCGAAAAAGCCTGTTCCTGCTGTATTGGCCTGCTATCGAATCGGTCCGTTTACCGATCAAAATAGCCTGGCGAACGTGCGTCGTGCGCTGAACCGCAATGGCATGCGGTATACAGTGGATAAGCGCGGCGCGGAAAAACAATTAAAAGCGGTGCGCATTTACCTGGGGAATTTCAGCAGCAGCGATGCGATGCAGACTGAAACAAAGCGGCTTAAGCAAATGGAGATTGATCATTACGTGGTTAAATTAAGCGACAGGTCTGTCATTCAACTGGGGTATTTTTCGGAACCGGCACGCGCTACGGCCTACCAGAAAACACTTAAATCCCGGGGTGTAAACGCCAGCGCAGAAAAGATTTATGACGAAGTGAAAACAGACAGCTGGTTTGATGTTAAGCAGGCTTCAAAGGAATTGATCGCCAGTCTGGCGCTGCCAAAGGGTGCACAGGCAAAAGAACAGGCATGTCGTTAATCTTCACGTACCCGTAACTGGGGGCAGTTCAGGCTAGCAGTCTGTGCTGGTAGAGTTTCTCATAATGGGGCAGGGCCGCATCGGCAATTGCCTGGAATTTTGTGGATAAATTGAGTGTCTTATCCCCATATTGTGTGAATCCTGTGGATTTCCATACCGAGCCGTACCAGTGATTTCCCCATACGCCATCGCTGTCACGTTTCCCGGCAGGCCAGGCCAGCATTTCCGGAGAAAATGGAATACTCAGCAACTCGCAAAAACGCCGTAACATTGCTTGAGGCCTGAGTAAAAAGTCGCGACTGTCGATGACAATTGGTATTGTTTTCGTGGCATTAGCAACGTAATCAAATAATTCTGCCTGTTGTATAAAACCAATGTCGTCCAGGGTCAGGTTTGGGCGTACTGCGCCGTAGGATGCGACTACCTGATCGGGGTGGCGGATCAAAAAGCAGTTATTTAAACCTGTAAGCCAGTTACGCTCCATACCCGGCAAAAGATGCATGGTCATGTGTTTCTGGTAAAATACGGGCTTGTTATTTGGGCTATTTGAATTGCATCGTTTTGCGATATCCCGCCAGTTTATGCCCTGGTCTGCGATCACCTCTGCTGCGCCGGGGTGTGACACGCCGGTTTGATGCAGATAATGGCCATACATGGGCTCGTCCCAAACATCAGTATCGGGTCGATTTTCAAAGGCGCGCATCATCGCTGTTGATATATTGCGTGGCCCCGACCACATCGCGATTCGTGTGCAG
>JAUVBY010000016.1 GCA_030590945.1 Gammaproteobacteria bacterium
TCAGGTGTAGCATGAAATCGAAACTCGGTGAGGCCCCCCCGGTAGTAATGGTTTTTCCATCGATCACGAATCGGTCCGGGCGCATATTTATATTCGGGTAGCGTGTGCAAAATTCTTCAAAATCTTCCCAGTGCGTGGTTGCCTTTTTCCCGGAAAGCATGCCTGCACGCGCTAGCAGCCAACTGCCTGCTTCAACGCCCGCCACCGCCTGATATTGATGGCTTAACAATTTGATGCGCTGAAGCGTCTACGGCGTAACGCGCGGGTCCTGATTCAGGCCCGCGATAATCATCAGCAATCCGCCGCCACTGAGTTTATCCAGGCCTGCATCTGCGGGCAGACATAAACCACAGCTTAGGTGTATCGCTGCACCATCAACGCTTACGAGCCTCCAACGGAAAAGCGCTTGCTCCGCCAGTCGATTGGCGGCACGCATAGTATCCAGCACCGAAGCGAGCGTCATCAGCGATGAGCCTGATAGCATGAACAGGGTGACATCCAGTGACTCGGTAGTGGCATCAAATAGCGTCATTTCGTTTAATGTATAACTTATTACGTAATTCGTTAATTGGAAGTAAAACCTTCGTGCTACCTTTGATCAGGCAATTACTTGTCAAAATTACTTAACGGAAATCTTTCATGCCTCTTTCAATGAACCGCGAAGTTTTCATCACCACCGCGATTACCGGCTCTGGTTCCACCCAGGGCAAATCTCCTCATGTGCCGCGCTCACCCGAACAAATCGCCAACAGCGCCATCGAAGATGCCAAAGCAGGGGCCGCGATCGTGCATTGCCACGTGCGTGACCCGCAAAGCGGTGCGCCGTCGCGAGACCCAAAGCTATACCGTGAGTTAACGGACCGCATCCGGGACTCAGATACGGATGTGGTTCTGAATCTGACTGCGGGCATGGGGGGTGACATGGTGTTTGGCGACCCTGAACATCCGCTTCCGCTCAATAGTGACGCCACTGACATGATCGGAGCCAGCGAACGCATGGCTCACGTTATTGAGTGCCTCCCGTGGTTTGCCACGCAATTGGTGAAAGAAGGCATTTTGAAATCACCGGCAATGGTGCAGTTATGCATGGGGGTACCCTGGGGCGCACCCAATGATATGAATACCTTTATGGCCATGGTCAACAATATTCCTGAGGACTGGTTCTGGTCTGCATTTTCTCTTGGCCGGGATCAAATGCCTTACGTAGCTGCGGCAGTTCTGGCTGGTGGCAATGTGCGCGTGGGGCTTGAGGATAATATCTTCCTGGAAAGGGGCGTTTTGGCCACCAACGCACAGCTGGTTGATAAAGCGGTTGGCCTGATTGAGGGCCTGGGCGCAAATATTATCGGGCCTGAAGCTGTGCGCGAAAAACTGGGCTTAGTCAAACGGGCAGCAAACTGAGCCGATCATGATCGTCAAATGGAACAACCATTATCCTCACATGATAAACTCATTTTATTCGATCTCATGAATTTTGCTCCAAAACAACCAAACCCAACAGACTCCTAACATGATTAGAAAAGCCGGCATTATTGGTGGCGGCGTGATCGGTGGCGGCTGGGCCGCCCGGTTTTTGCTCAACGGCTGGAATGTTTCGGTCTATGATCCTGACCCTGAAGCACAGCGGAAAATCTCTGAGGTTCTGGCAAATGCGCGCCGTAGCCTGCCGTCGCTTTATGATAAGCCTCTGCCTGCAGAGGGCACGCTGACATTCTGTGAAACCATCGCTGAAGCTGTTGCAGGCGCTGCCTGGATTCAGGAAAGCGTGCCGGAGCGGCTTGATCTAAAACACAAGATTTACGCTCAAATCCAGGAACATGCACCTGGCGAAGCGGTCCTCGGATCATCCACCTTGGGCTTTAAACCCTCTGAGCTGCAACAGGGCGCAATCCACCCGCAACAAATTCTTGTCGCACATCCATTCAATCCGGTCTACCTCTTACCTCTGGTCGAGCTTGTACTTTCTGCCATCGCGCCCGCTGCCACGGCTGAACAAGCCAGCAAGCTCCTGAGTTCTATCGGTATGAAACCGCTATTGATACGCAAGGAGATTGATGCCCATATCGCGGATCGATTTCTGGAGGCCGTCTGGCGAGAAGGATTGTGGTTGATAAAAGATGATATCGCCACCACCGAAGAGATCGATGACGCCATTCGTTATGGTTTTGGTCTGCGCTGGGCACAAATGGGGCTATTCGAGACCTTTCGTATCGCCGGTGGCGAGGCGGGCATGAAGCACTTTTTAGGCCAGTTCGGTCCCTGTCTGAAATGGCCCTGGACAAAACTGATGGACGTACCGGAACTGATTGAAAAGATCGCGGGGCAGTCGGATGCACAATCAGGGCATATGTCTATTCGTGAGCTGGAACGGTTGCGCGACGACAACCTGGTCGGCATGATGCGGGCGCTCAAGCAGTCCGGCAGTGGTGCGGGCGGCACCATTAATGCTCACGAATCAAGTTTATTAGTACCGGAAGCTGCTGAGCTGCCCGTTACGGTAACTCGCCAGGTGCCGCAAAGCTGGACGGACTACAATGGTCACATGAATGAGGCATACTATCTACAAGCCAGCTCACAGGCCACTGATTGCTTCATGGAACTGATCGGCGCGGATGCAGCCTATATCGCCTCCGGCAGCAGTTATTTCACCGCAGAAACTCATATCTGTCATCTGGCCGAAGTGAACGCAGGCGAACAAATTTCGATCACCACGCAAGTACTGGCAGGCCGGGGGAAAAAGATGCAGTTGTTTCATCGTATGTTCGGTCCTGATGGGGGCCTGGTAGCTACCTGCGAGACCCTGCAGCTACATATGGATTTAAAAACACGCGCCACCAGTCTGCCCTCCGGGAAAGTGGCGGCCAAACTGAATACTTATGTCAAAGCCCATGCAAATATGTTACCCGCAGAAGGTGCAGGTCGTTATGTAGGGCAGAGAATATGACGCAAGACCACGTTTTCACTAATGTTCCCGGCGTGATCGCCGATGCGTTCCAGTGCTCGTGCGGCCCATAATGCGCGCAACACGTTTTTGATTTCTCGCGGGTTTTCTATCAGTAGGTCATCAGACTTGAAGCCAATCCCCTTATTCTCGACTAGCAGCTTTTTACGTCCCGGTTCTTTCATTTCATTTTCGGGACGAGTTTGTACAGAACATGGCCGACCTGGCGGTTATAATCTTGCGCGTAATTTATAGTGTGCGTACGTGGGCGCTGGCTACTTGTTGGCGTGCGGATAACGGTTGTGATTTCTCTATACAACTCAATTATTCTAAGTAGAAAACTTCGTGAAAAAATTCTTTAGTGTTTTGTTTAAAGGCATCCTGACGCTTCTGGGCGTATTGCTTGTGGCCATTACGGCGCTTGTTTTTCTTGGAATCACTGTAAATCTCGATTTTATGCGCAATGGCGTGGAAGTAGCAGCGAGTAGTGCGCTAGACAGAAAAGTGAGCATCGAGGGACCGGTTGAGCTGGAGTTTTCTTACTGGCCGGCTTTAAATATTTCGGATGTCAAAATAGCCAATGTGGAAGGCGGCGCTAAACCCAATCTATTGAACGCAGGTTTTGTGCGCATGCAGATTGGCGTATTTCCGTTGTTAAAGGGCGAGATTAATATTGCTGATATTACCGCGGAAGACGTGAAGTTGAATTTAGAAAGTGATGTAAATGGTAATCCTAACTGGGTGTTTGGTAAGCCGGATAAAGCGCAGGCCGTTGAACCGGATCCGGAAAAGAAAGAAACAACGCAAGAGGATATTAGCGCGCCAAAAGGTCAGAGCAAACGTATTCACTTTACCGCGTTAAGTCACCTTTCCCTGCAGCAGATTTTCGTCAACTATCAGGATGCGGCGCTGGGTAAATCTTTGTCGTTTGTGCTCGAATCAATGGAGGGTACCGCAGCAGAAGGTGCGCCAATCGAACTAAAACTCAATGGCAAAGTACAGGATAAAACCTATAACCTTTCTATAGACGGCGGCTCGCTAGAGGATTTATTCGATAAATCCGAATCCTGGGGGTTTGAGACCAAAGGTGAAATATTTGGCAAGCAGGTTGCCGGTGAGGGCAATATGTTGCTTGAGGGTGAACATCCCGAAGTTCATCTGGCGCTGGCGGCTTCAGATATTGATGTGGGGTCTATTCTCGCGGCTCTGGGTTTGATCGAAGGTATGCAGGCATCGTTGGGTGATGTGGGTATGGATATCACGCTGACGGGAGACAGCCTGCATGAAGTACTGAGTAAATCCAGCATGGTATTTGCGATCAAAGAAGGAAGCTGGACCGTGACGGTGCCCAACACAGGCGCGAGTTTTGAGATCCATGATCTGGACGGAAGTATTTCGGTTAAAGAAGGCAATAACATTAAAATAGAGTTGGATGGCGCTATTGAAGATGTACCGGTCGAGCTGCTGATCACCGGCGCGCCGCTGGTAGACTATGTAACGAACCAGGAAGAACTGCCCTTATCCATCAAGGCAAGCATACTGGAGACCAAACTGAGTTTTGATAGCAATATAAAACTGCCGATCGCATCGACGGACATGACGTTTGCCTTAAAAGTAAGCAGTCAGCGTCTGGATCGATTGAATGATTTTCTGGACCTTGATTTGCCCGCTATTGGTCCATTGTCGATTGAATCAAAGCTGGATATCAAACCGAAGCTGTATGATTTATCGGCGCTGAACCTCAAAGTTGGAGAAAGCAGCCTGGATGGAAGTTTGAAGATTGATCTATCTCAGGACAAGCCAAAACTGGAAGCCTCGCTGGTCTCTTCGTTACTGCAAATGGATGATTTCAGAACTGAATCGGCGAAACAGACCGAGGGCACACAAGCTGAAAATGGCAAAGAGGAAGCGGAGCCCGACGCAAACAGTGAGGAAGTGGTGGAGGAAGCCACGCCTAAAAAAGGCAAAAATGTGTTTTCTTATGAGGTGTTGAGCTCGTTTGATGCCGACATACGCATCGCGGCGGATCAGGTTTTGAGCGGAGAAGAAAAACTGGGGTCTGCACAGGTGGTGGTCAACATTGAGGATGCCAGCTTGAAAGTCGAGCCGATCACTCTTGAAATACCCGGCGGGCGTTTTGATGCCAGTGTGGAATATACGCCTTCAGTGGACGATGTAAGCCTTAAGGTCAGAGCGGATGTAGAAGACTTTGACGTGGGTGTGCTGATTCGTCACCTTAAACCTGAAAGCGATATGGGTGGCAGGCTGTACCTGGATATCGATCTAAATTCCACTGCACCGGACCCGGCTTCAATCATGGCCAACGCAAACGGGAAATTAGATTTTGGCCTGGTGCCGAAGAATTTTTCCGCAGGTATTATTGATTTATGGGCGGTTAACCTATTATCCGCTATCATAGATAAATCTACCGAGAAGGATGAATCAGTAATGAACTGCGTTGTAATTCGTACCAGGCTGGAAGAGGGTGTGCTCGAAGAAGAAGCGATTTATCTTGATACCAGCAATATGCGCATCGCGGGTAAAATGGATATTGATTTTAAAACGCGTGACCTGGAAATCAAGCTCGCGCCGAAGGCCAAAAGGCCCGAGTTCTTCAGCGTTGCGATTCCCATACAGGTTAAAGGCAAGCTGGATGACTTTGGTCTGAAAATTGGCATACTGCGCATGGCGGGCCAGGTGGTTTCATTTATCACCAGCCCTTTACACGTGCCTGTTCGGCGTGTTTTTACTGAAGATTCTCCAGAAGACGGTGTTGAAGCCTGTACCTATGCGTGGACGGTGACCGATGCTGACTATTCTAAGGCGCCAGACTAAGCTAAAGAAGCATGGTTGCCTCCAGATCACACACTCAGTTACTTGATCGCATCAAGATTGTACTGGTAAACACCAGTCATCCAGGCAACATTGGCGCGACGGCGCGTGCAATGGCAAATATGGGGCTGAGTAAATTGGTATTGGTGCAACCATTAGAGTATCCCAGTATGCAGGCCACGGCACGTGCGGCCGGCGCTGACGATATTCTGGACGATGCCGAGATATTTCCCACTCTGGCCCGGGCGGTGGCGGATTGCAGTCACGTTTATGGCACGACAGCGCGCTTAAGATCGATTACCTGGCCGGAATATTCGCCGCAGGAACTGGCGGAACAAATCAGGGGGAATCAGGGTGAGAAGGATATCGCTCTGGTGTTCGGTCGGGAACGCAGTGGTTTGACCAATGAAGAGCTTGATTTATGTCAGGCATTGGTGCATATCCCGGTGGACGACCGGCATACGTCGTTGAATCTTGCTTCTGCAGTGATGGTGGTGGCATTTTCGATTCGCAGCGCGTTGCTTTTGGAGCCGCGTGAATCAAAAATTGGGAAAAAACACGCTTCACCTGTCGCGACTTCTGAGCAGTTGCAATTTTATTTTGACTCATTAAACAACTTGTTGAATAAAATAAGTTTTTATAAGGGTAATGCGACTAAGGTAATGCGTAAATTGCGGCGGCTTTATTATAAGGCGGAGCCAACTAAAGAGGATGTACAGATATTGCTGGGGACATTGGCGGCGATTAATGCGGAGTTGGAGAAAGGGGAGGATTAGCTTAGTGTTGCCTATGTCCTTGGGCTTTCGTGTTGGGACTGTTGCCTTGTTTTTTATGCGCTAACGCTTATTCAAAGCATGCGCTGTGCTTATTGAAAGCATACGCTAACGCTTACTTACAAGCGATGCGCTTGCGCTCACTTTTCTTTCTTGTGTCGTCAAGAAAGAAACAAAGAAGACGACCCCGGCCGCCAGCCCTTCGGGTTCCCTGCGCTTCTTAAATTCTATGGGTGCTGCGGAACTCGCTTACGCTCAGACAGTCCTCGCACTTAATCCATAGAATCCTGCGATGCTCGGCTGGCTCTAAGGGGACCCCAAAATCAAAAGCCCCTAAATTCGAAGGTCATGCCTGATATTAAATATATGCAAGCCCGATAGCCTGTGATCCGAGTGTGTTTGAAGAAACATTCACTAGAAACCGTCCCATCCCTTAACAACCAGAAAAGAATACTTAGTCAAAATTCAACACCCTGAAATCCCGTTAGAGCCAGCCGAGCAACGGAGATTATTTCGGATCAGTGCGAGGACTGTCTGAGCGTAGCGAGTTCCGCAGCACCCGAAATAATCGAGTAGCGCAGGGAACCCCCGAAGGGGGCTGGTGGCCCGGGTCGCCTTTTTGCTTACTTTTTGGCGACCCAAAAAGTAAGGGCGCGCCAGCGTTCAGCTTTAATAAGCGCAAGCGCATGCTTTCAATAAGCAAAGCGCATACTTTTAATAAGAGCGAGCGAAACACCAAACCGCTACCCCAAAAGGCTATTGGAAATCACTGGAAAAGTACCATAATCAGGGCATATACCATTTATGACGATTGAATCATGGCAATTGAACTAACACAAAGCGCGGCAAAACAGGTTTCGGGTTATATGGCGACACAGGAAGGTGTGGTGGGCTTGCGTTTTGGGGTCAAGAATGCAGGTTGTTCGGGGTTCGCATATACCGTTGATATGACGGACGAAATTCTGGATAGCGATGAGATATTTGAAAGCCACGGCGTGAAAGTGATCGTTGATAAAACGCACCTCGAGCAAATTGATGGTACGCAAATCGATTACGAAACCGATGGTTTTGCATCAGCGTTTAAGTTTAAAAATCCCAGAGTGGTTGATGAGTGTGGTTGTGGCGAGAGTTTTTCAGTAGAGCCAGCATAATCCAGAATTCTTCCCCCTTAAAGAGGGTGTCGTAAAAGCTCCCCTCTTTATCAAATAGGGGCTGGGGGAGATTTTAATGCCATATAAAAAACATAACTATCAATATGTTACCTATCATTCTAAATCCCCCTCAGTCCCCCTTTTTCAAAGGGGGAGGTTTTCTCCTTACTTTTGCGACACCCTCTATCAAAGAGGGGCTGAGGGGGATTTAACGACGTCGATGAATACCTGATGCTCGCGCCCCTCGTATCAAATTCTCATCTCCCCGGACGTGTCTTTACAAAGGACTGGCTAATTAAATGAAACGTATCGCCATCTCAACGCTGGGTTGCAAGGTCAATACCTTCGAATCCGAGCTCATCATGCAACGCCTGGGTGAATATGATTACCAGCGCGTAGAGCCCACAGAAGTAGCGGATATCTACATCATCAATAGTTGCACCGTCACCGCTGAGGCAGACCGGCAGAGCCGACAGATTGCACGCAAATTAAAGCGCCAGAACGAAAAGGCCACGGTGATCATGACTGGATGTTATGCACAAAATAACACCGGGACAGTAGCGGGTATGGATGAAATCGACTGGGTGGTCGGTAATGCGGCCAAGCTGGATATCCCGCGCCTGATTCTGGAGCGCGAGAGCCAGCCCTATACTGCCAATACCTTGATTAAACCCGAGTTTGATGAGTTGCTCGCGGTGCCGGAAGACTTGCTGGGTGGCTACGAATCCCAGTCGCGCGCATTTATTCAGATACAGCAGGGTTGCGATCAGGGCTGTACGTTTTGTATTATTCATGTCGCACGTGGCCCCAGCGTATCATTTCCCGTGCAAATTGTGCTCGCGCAATATCGAAAAATTGTCGAGCAGGGGTATAAAGAAGTGGTGATTTGCGGGGTGGATCTAGGCTCGTATGGCGATGATTTGGGTACGGGTCACTCGTTGCCGGGCTTGTTGAAAGATATGCTGGCGCTGGATCTGGATTGTCGAATTCGCATTAGCTCAATAGACCCCTGGCATTTGACCGATGAGCTGATTGAATTGATTGGGAAAAGCGAGCAAATTTGCCCTCAGGTACATCTATCCATGCAAAGTGCAAATACGCTTATTTTAAAGCGTATGAAGCGGCGCGCTGATCGGGAGCTAATATTTGATCGCGTAGCTTGTTTGCGGGAGTATCTGCCAAATCTTGTGTTGAGTGCGGATGTGCTGGTGGGCTTTCCTACGGAAACGGAAGATCAGTTTGCGCAAACTCTGGAAGCGATTGAATCTCTGAAAATAGCCTATCCTCACGTGTTTCCGTACTCCAATCGTGAGGGTGCTCCCGCTGCGCGAATTCCAAAACAAATTTCGGGCGTTGAAAAAAAACGACGGGCGCGTCTGGTACGTGAATTGGGCCAGCGTGTTTGGGAGAAGCAGGCGTTAAGCCGGGTTTCAACTACGCAGCGTACTATCATCGAATCGAGCAATGATTTGTCGGTTGTGGTAGCGCGATGCGATGATTATTTTCCGGTAAAGCTTGTGGTGCCGAAAACTTTGGAAAAAGGCCAGTGGTGCACGGTTAAAATTAGCGGAATTGAAGGGCAAAGTTTGCTAGGAGAATGCCTCGCCTGCGATTAGAATAGGCGGGTTAATATTTAAGCAATTTTCTTTTAATTATCTGGAGTTTGACATGGCTATTGAGCGTACTTTTTCAATTGTAAAACCTGACGCGGTTAAGCGTAACCTGATCGGTAAAATTTATGATCGCTTTGAGCAGGCAGGCTTGAGCATCGTAGCATCTAAAATGCTGCACATGGATACGGAACAGGCGGGCGGGTTTTACGCCGTTCACAAGGAGCGTCCGTTTTATGGTGAACTAGTGGCTTACATGTCATCCGGCCCGGTTATGGTGCAAGTTTTAGAAGGCGAAAATGCCATCGCGAAAAATCGTGAAGTGATGGGTGCAACCAACCCGGCAGATGCCGCGGCCGGCACGATTCGAGCGGATTTTGCTGAAAGCCTGGAAGCGAACTCAGTTCACGGATCAGACGCACCTGAAACCGCGGCTGAAGAGATTGCGTATTTCTTCAGTGATAACGAGATCTGCCCCCGCTAGGCTAGATTACTGTAATGACTGATTCGCAGAACAAAACCAATTTGCTGTCTATGGACCGCGATGAGCTGGGCGGCTATTTTGAGTCGCTCGGTGAAAAACCGTTTCGCGCAAATCAGTTGTTTAAATGGATTTACCAGAGCTTTGAAACGGATTTTGAGCAAATGAACAACCTGAGCAAGGTCTTGCGCACCCGTCTGGCAGAAGTGGCCTGCGTGCATTTCCCACGCCTGGAACAGGTGCAAATTGCCAAAGATGGTACGAGAAAGTGGCTCATGCGTTTGCACGACGGAAATGGAATTGAGGTGGTACTGATTCCGGAAGAGGATCGCGCAACACTGTGTATTTCTTCGCAGGTCGGGTGCAGCCTCAATTGTACCTTTTGTGCTACGGCACGGCAGGGTTTTAATCGAAATCTCGATGCGGGTGAAATTGTCGGCCAGGTCTGGCAGGCATGGCATCAATTGGAGAAAGAACGAAAGGAATGCCAAAATGCCAATGGAAAGGCAGTACAAACGTATCAACAACCGGGTAAAGACCCGCGGCCGATTACCAATATCGTATTGATGGGCATGGGTGAGCCCTTGCTTAATTATAACCAGGTAACCAAAGCAATTCGAATTCTACTCGATGATCTGGCCTTTGGCTTATCCCGGCGCCGGATCACCCTGAGCACCGCAGGTGTAGTGCCGGGCATGCAGCGATTATCTAAAGAACTGCCAGTCAGCCTGGCGGTGTCTTTGCATGCCACCGATGATACGCTACGCAATACGCTGGTGCCCTTGAACAAGAAATATCCGATCGATGTCTTGTTACAGGCCTGCCGTGATTACGTCGATGGCCGTGCGCGCGAGCGTATTACCTTTGAATACTTAATGCTCGATGGTATTAACGATTCCGATGCCCAGGCCCTGGAACTGGCAAAATTATTGAAGAACGTGCCGGCGAAAGTGAATCTAATTCCCTTTAATCCGGTTGAAAATGTACCGTATAAACGTTCCGGACCGCGTCGGGTAAATGCATTTCGCGAAATATTGATGCAAAATGGTATTATTACCGTAACTCGGAAAACTCGGGGAGATGACATCGACGCGGCCTGTGGCCAATTGGTGGGTCGGGTTGATGATCGAACTAAGCGATCGGCACGTTTAAAGACACAGTCGGGCGTAGGCGTTAATATAAATGTGGTATAAATGATAAAAATATTCCATTATTTGCTGGTGACAGGTGGATTGCTTGCGGTCCTGTCGGCCTGCGCACCCGACCCTGCGCCTGCGTTTAAGGCCTGGTCAGCCGAAGAGCGCGCCGAAACGCAAATTAAACTGGGTTTCAGTTACCTGCAACGCGATCAGCTTGATGTTGCACGCGAGAGTTTTAATACGGCCATTGAAGTGGATCCTAAATCAAGCGAAGCCTACCACGGTCTGGGGCTGGTTGAAGCGAAATTGCTTAATTTGAAGCAGGCGCTAAACCATCTGAAGCAATCAGTTGATCTGGACAGGAAGAACATTGCCGCGGTCAGTGACTATGCCGTTATGCTCTGTCAGGATGGTGCTGCGCGTACAGGTGTGAATGTGCTCGAACGCAACGTGAAGGAATTTGACCGCCTGGCTACCCGGCTGGCGTTTGCCCGTTGTTATGAGGCGGATAATCAAATCGATAATGCGATTGTTTTTTATAAAGACGTCCTGGAGCTAAACCCAAATTCAACACAGGCACTGTTATCGTTGGGGCGCTTATATTACGATCGTAAAAACTATTTGTCGGCGAGTGCCTTTTTGCAGCGCTATTTTTATACTAACACGATCTCTTCAGATGCCTTATTATTAGCCGCAAACGTAGAACAAATGCTCGATAACCCCGAAGAGCGCGATTACTATACTCAACTACTATGGTCGCGTTATCCCCGAAGCAAAGAGGCTATTGAAGCCAGAGAACTGTACAGTCAATGAGTGAAGAATCCCTGTCGTTACCCGAGCAAAATTATGGACCGGGCAATGTATTACGTGCCAAGCGCGAAGAATATGAATGGTCTGTAGAGGCCGTAGCGGAGGCGCTGCACCTGTCCACCCACAGTGTCAAAGCAATTGAAGGGGATCGTTACGATGAATTGCCCGGTGCAACCTATGTCATCGGATACTGGCGCAGTTACGCGCGTTTGCTGGGTATTGATATTGAAGAGACCATTGAGGCTAACAAACGTAATTTAAATATCATCACTGCCGAGACCACTGGCGTAGATATTAATCGATCCTTTGGGAAGAAGGGGAAACGCAGCGGTAAGTCTGGCTTATTGCTGTTGATTCTGCTTGCGGGGTTCGCTTTTTACGCCTGGCAGCAACAGTATTTTGGCTTGCTCGATGGCTTGATCAATACTGAGGAAAACCCGGCACTTTCAGAGAGTTTGCCATCGGAGAATGCACCCGATGCCGCGCCAATGCCGGTTGAAAAGCAATCTGCTCAGGTCCTTAGGCCGCTTAAGCCCGAGCCCGTTGAAGTAGATGAGCCCCGGCCAATGCGTGTTGAAACGGCAAGTTCCGAATCACAAGCTACTGAAGGCGAAACGCCATTGCCGGCCGGGCAAACGAATTTAGGCACTGCCAATTCTGATAAAAAGCAATCGGCTACACCTGGTGGCCAGGTCGGCCTGGTGCTTGCACAGGATGTTGCTTCTTCCGGTACGAGTTCTGAAGAATCAAATGCGAGCGAGAATTTGCCTCAGAATAAGCCTGACCCGGACCAGGGAAATGTCTCGGCTGGCGACGATACCCCGGTTATAATGGCCACCGAACCGGTGGCTGCAATACAGTCAGCGCCCGGCATGGAAACCATGACCTTAACGCTTAACAAGGACTCATGGCTGGATATTCGTGATAAAACGCGTAAACGCCTGTTGTATGAAACCGGTAAAGCCGGGCAGAAAATTGATGTTTCAGGCGTACCTCCATTTTATGTTTATATTGGAACACCGGACGGGGTTACCATCCAGTACCAGGGTAAAATGGTGCCGTTTGAGACGCATAAAACAGGTATGTTTGCGCGCTTTAAGCTGGACGACAAAATGCTGGAAGCACTATAAAGCTGCAAGCCTGACTAATTCCAAGTTTTAATTTATGAGTAGTAAACTCCAGTCTGTTAAGGGCATGAACGATCTGTTGCCCACGCAATCGCCGTATTGGCAATTTGTCGAGCAGGTATTGCGTGAGATCGCCAGCGCGTACGCCTATGACGAAATACGTACGCCAATACTGGAAAAAACAGCCTTATTTGTTCAGTCTATCGGAGAGCAAACCGATATTGTTGAAAAAGAAATGTTCGCCTTTGAAGATGCGGGCGGCGAGTTTCTTTGTATGCGGCCGGAAAATACAGCAAGCGTTGTTCGCGCGGGTGTGCAGCATGGCTTGTTTCATAATACCCAGGCCAGGCTTTGGTATATGGGGCCCATGTTTCGGCGTGAGCGCCCGCAAAAAGGCCGTTATCGTCAATTCTCGCAGTTCGGTATGGAAGCGGTTGGTTGGTCAGGCGCTGAGGCGGATGTAGAAGTGATGCTGGCCGGTGCGAGAATATGGAAGGCGCTGGGCGTGAAAGATGTTCACCTGTACTTAAATTCCTTGGGTTCGGATGGTTGCCGGACACGCTATCGTACGGCATTGGTTGATTTCCTTAAGCAGCATGTGGATGCGCTGGACGCGGATAGCAGTAGAAGGCTTGAAAGCAATCCGCTGCGTATTCTTGACAGTAAAAACCCGGATACGCAGCGTATTCTGGAGGATGCGCCGGTAATCACTGATTATCTGGATGCTGAAGAGAGCGCACATTTTGCGCAAGTTCGTCACCTGCTTGATGATGCCCGCGTGGCGTATACCATTGATTCAAGCCTGGTACGCGGGCTGGATTATTATACGTCGACTGTATTTGAATGGAAAACGGCTAAACTTGGCGCACAAAACACGATTTGCGCAGGTGGTCGATACGATGATCTGGTTGAACGTCGTGGTGGGCAATCGACACCTGCTTGTGGTTTTGCCATGGGTATAGAGCGCCTGGTTGAACTTTTGATTGAAGAACAAAATGCCCTGCGAATCAAGGCATTGGATGTCTGGTTCATTTCTCTGGATACCGAGGCAAATCAGGCGGCTTTTCGTTTAGCTGAGAAACTGCGGGATACAGGGCTGACAGTGGCTATGAATCACGGCGTGGGGAAGTTAAAATCCCAGCTTAAGAAAGCGGACGCCAGCGGCGCCCAATTTGCCCTGATACTGGGTTCGACTGAACTGGAACAGGGTGTAGTGCAAGTTAAACCGTTACGCGGGCAATTTGAAAGTCAGAACGTGGCGTTTGATGCGGTTCTGGAACTAATACATAGCAGATAGAATATTATGAACGACAAGATTGATTTGGGAATGGCCGAAGACGAAGACCTGGTGCGCGCAAAGGCCTGGTGGAAAGAAAATGGTTCGTCCATCATCGGTGGCATTCTGATCGGCACAACGATGGTGGTTGGCTATAATTTCTGGCAGAGTTATCAGGAGAAACATGCCAGCGAGGTGGCAGTATTGTACGAGCAGTATATCCAAAGTTCGGAGAGTGGGCCTGCACTGGATGCGCTGCTCGACGCGGATGATAAAGCATCCTATTCGCAACTCGCCAGAATGGCGGCGGCGAAGTCAGCAATGGATTCAGGCGATGCAGAACAGGCAGAAATTCTGCTCAAAGCGGTGCTTGAATCTAAAACTGATGAAGGTTTGCGCTCCGTGGCGGCGCTTAGACTCGCTACCGTATATTTGGCAAATGATAAGCAGGAAGCAGCGTTGAACTTACTGGATGCGCAGTCTGACAAAGGTCTATCCCTTTTTCAGGCACGCTCACAGGAGCTTCAGGGGGATATTTATCAGCAAAATGGTGATTCAGATAAGGCCCGGGCGTTGTATTCGTCCAGCATTTTAGTAATGCAACAATTAGGACAACCAGCGTCGCTGATTCAGCTCAAACTTGATAATTTATAAATTACCTTGCAATTGCCTAAGACATTAAATAACTAAACCAGGATATCGCTGTGAAAATTCCATTGAAACCGTTGTGGCTTAAGCATATTTTCGCTGGCATGGTGTTGCTCGGGCTGGTCGCCTGCGGTGGACAACCCGATTTGGAGGCCACACAAGCCGTCGCGAGACAACCCGTACCCGAAGTAGCGATTAATTCGGTGGTTGAAGTGGCCTGGCGAGCAGCATCTGCAGGTGGCAAGCTTGGTGCCGTGCCTTATGCACCGGTGGTAGAAGGCAATACCGTTTTTACGGCCAGCCCCAAAGGTCAAATCAGGGGCGTTGATCTGGATACCGGTAAAAATGTGTTCAGCCATTCTGTGCGTGGTGGTCTGGCAAATGGTGTCGGTGTGAGCGTGAATAGCGTGGTGCTGGTAACCAATAAAGGTGAAGTGGTCGTGCTGGATCGAAACGATGGCAGTGAGAAGTGGCGACATGATGTTGGGCGCTCAATTTCGGCTGCACCTGCTTTAAATAATCAGATAATCACGATCAGAACGGTAGATGGCCATGTGATTGGCCTGAATGCGGTGACCGGGGAACAAGTTTGGAGTATTGAGCGGCCGGTGGCCAGTTTAAGCCTTGGCCTGGATGCGCCTGGTCTGGTGGCAGCCGAAGGCCTGGTGAGTGGTTTTTCCAGTGGTCGTGTACTGGCCAGTAATATTTTTAATGGTAGTACTTTCTGGGAGAAGCGCGCCTTTCGGCCGGGCGGAAAAAATGAAATCGAACGCCTGATTGATATTGATGCATCACCGGTTCAGGCGGCTGATATGGTTATCGTCGGTGCTTATCGCGGTGGTCTGGTAGCATATCGTTTGCGTTCAGGCGAAGAAGTGTGGCGTAATGAAGATGCCTCTACACGTAAACCCATTGCCGTATCCAGTCTGTTCCTTGGGATCACAGGTCCTGAAAGCGACGTTTCGCTGATATCACGGGGCACCGGGAAAACGCGCTGGAGGCGCACTCAATTGCGTGGAAATGGCCTGAGTGCTCCAGTCATTACGGATGAATCAGTTATCGTAGGGAATCTCGATGGAGACCTGTATTTTTTCCATTTGACCGATGGTGCGATTAAAAATCGTTTCAGTGTAGGAACGGGCGCCATTACCGCTCTGATCAAAATTGATCAGGGCGTGCTGGTTTATTCAGCAGGTTCGGGCAAGCTGACGCTGCTCAAAGGCCAACTTTAATCTCGTATACAAATGCTTCCCGTTATCGCGATAGTTGGCAGGCCAAATGTAGGGAAATCCACGCTGTTTAATCGGCTTACGGCGAGTCGGAATGCGATTGTAGATGATCGTCCGGGCGTGACGCGTGATCGCCTGTATGGTCGAGGGAAGATCGCCAGCAAACCATTTCTGGTCGTGGACACCGGGGGTATTACCTTCGAGAGTGCCGAGTTTGATCCTAAAATCATGGAGCAGGTGGATCTATTGTTGCAGGAAGCCAATGAACTTGTGTTTTTGGTTGATGGCCGCGACGGGCTGCACCCACACGACGAGCAACTCGCGCAGAAACTTCGTAAGACCGGTGTCAATGTGACCGTGGTAGTAAACAAAAGCGAGGGGCGGACAAAACAACTGGCCACAGCTGATTTTCAAAGCCTCGGCCTGGGTGATCCGGTTGCGGTGTCAGCCAGTCGTGGGGATGGCGTCAAACAATTTATTGAATCCCTGGTTTCGTCTTACAAAATAGATGAACCGCCAATTGATGATACCTTGCCCCGTGTGGCGCTAGTCGGGCGTCCTAATGCCGGTAAGTCAACCTTGACCAATGCCTTGCTGGGAGAGAATCGCGTCATAGTCAGTGATGTGCCGGGTACAACGCGTGACAGTGTAAGCGTACAGGTTGAATCAAAAGGGCAGTTGTATATCGTAACGGATACAGCGGGCGTAAGGCGGCGTGCACGTGTTGCAGAAACCATTGAAAAGTTTTCAATCATTAAAACCTTGCAGGCTATTGAACATTGCAATGTCGCCGTATTATTGCTTGATGCGCAGGAGGGTATCAGCGCGCAGGATGTTACTATTGCCAATATGATTCAGGGAATGAATCGTGCGCTGGTAATTGCCATTAATAAATGGGATGGATTGAGCCGCGCAGAAAAAACACGGATTGAGCATGCAATGGAATTAAAGTTTCCGTTTCTGCATAACGTTGAAACTTTGCATCTGTCTGCAAAGTTTGGTACCGCGGTCGGAAATCTGCTACCCATGGTGAAACGCGCCTATGATTCTACTTTTTATGAATTTAATACCGCTAAGCTAAACCGGGTGTTAGCAAAGGCCGTTGAACACACCGCACCCCCGCTCAAACGCGGGCGGAGAATTAAAATCAAATTTGGCCACCAGGCGGGTAAGAATCCCCCGGTAGTCGTATTGCATGGTAATCAGGTGGATAGTTTGCCCAAAACCTATCTTCGTTATTTACAGGGCGTGTTAGCGGATGCGTATCGCCTGGTTGGCATTACGGTTCGCCTGATTCCCAGGGTCGAAGAAAACCCGTTCGAGCCGGACTCTAACTCACGGCCCAAACAAACCGTTAAATCCAAAGCAAGATCCAACGCACGGCGCAAAATGCGTAAGTAAAGCTTCCCGAATCCCCCTCTTTAACAGAGGCTGTCGTAAAAGGCCCCTTTTTTTAAAGAGGGGCTGGGGGAGATTTGAATTCCAGACAAAAATCTGCACTATCAACATGTTACCTGCCATTCTAAATCCCCCTCTATCCCCCTTTTCCAAAGGGGGAAGCTTATTCTTTGCTTTTGCGCCACGCTCTAGCAAAGAAAGGTCAGAAGAGATTTGTGAAATTCAGTCAGGCCATCTAAGTTCCCCCTCTTTAGCAAAGAGGGGTTAGGGGAGATTTGCGAAATTTAGCCGATATACAATTATTTAGTCTTCCCTTTCACCTCTACATCCAGTGTACCTTTGTGCAGTCGTGCATGAATATGCTCCCCGATTTTTATCCGATCACTGCTGCGAACAATTTCGCCCTGCTGATTTTGCAAGATTGAATATCCCCGTGCTAGAGTTTGCAAAGGACTGAAAGCCTGTAATGCCGCTGTGTTCTGTTTTAGTCTGGCGTTCTCTTTATTAAGCCGCTCCGCAACCAGCTGATTTAAGCGATCAGAAAGTTTCTCAAGTGTATAGCCTTGCGAGTTCAGTCGATTATTGGGGGCGAGCAGTTGCAGGCCTGAACGCAGGCACTCCAGACGTCGTCGCCCGGCTTCCGGTGTCTTCTGATACGCTGCGCTGAGCCTGAGGCTCAGTTGTTGCAATTCACCAGCCTGAAGCACCAACCGGTCTCGAGGGTGTTTCAATCGCTGAGCGGCGAAATCCAGGCTCTGCTGCCGGGAGTTCAGCTTAATCTGGATTCGGTGATCCAGTAAGGATTGAAATTGTACTAGCGAGGCGTTAATTTCTTCAATATCGGGCGTGATCAGCGTTGCGGCAGCGGTGGGCGTAGGTGCGCGCAGATCGGCGACAAAGTCGGTGATTACAAAATCGGTTTCGTGTCCTATGGCACTGACGATGGGTATCGGGCAGGCAGATACCGCCCGCGCCACGGTTTCATCATTGAACGCCTGCAAATCTTCCAGGCTACCACCGCCGCGTGCAATAATAATGACCTGCGGCGCATGGCGTATCGCCAGCGAGAGGGCGTTTGTGATTTCTGCGGCGGCTTTATCTCCCTGCACCGTCGCGGGATACAGCTTCAAATGGATCAGGGGATAGCGCCGTTTGAGAGTGCTGATAATGTCATGCAAGACTGCACCGTGCGAGGACGTGATCAGAGCGATGTCCCGGGGCTTAACAGGAATGGCCTGTTTGCGGCTTTCATCAAACAGGCCTTCAGCCATCAGCCTGGATTTAAGTTCATCAAATCGACGCCGAAGTTCACCTTCACCGGCCGCTTCGATGTAACTGCAAATCATTTGTACATCTCCGCGCGCGGTATACACCGAAATACGGCCACGGATCAAAACCTTCTCACCTTCAACCGGATGACTGGCTGACAGGTATTTTTTATTCTTAAAAAGAACACATTTTAAAATACTGCTCGTATCTTTAAGCGTAAAGTACAAATGCCCGGAGGGTGGGCTGGCGAGACTGCTGACTTCGCCTTCGACCCAGATATCTGCGTAACTCATCTCTAGCAGTTTTTTGATTTCTGAGGTAAGCGCATCAACGCTGTAAACGCTTGCTTGTTTAGGAGATTTCATGGGCAAGAGAGGAATAGCAGGCACAAAAAAACCGGGCGTGAAGGCCCGGTTTCGACTGCGTTACGCCGGAACTAGTTATAGTATGGCGCGGTAGCAGCGTAGCGTTCACTTTGTGCGATGGCAGTTTCAGATGCTTTTGAAATGCGTGCAGCGATGCGGTTAGCTTCGTCGGTTTCACCTGCGGCTGCTTTTTCTTCAGCGACTTTCATCAATTTTGACAGGTTGACCGCTTTTCCGCCCGTTGACTTATCGATCAGACGCCAATGAGCGCCAGCTGCGATGGCTTTGTCAAGATCGGCTTTTGCCTGGGTGACGGCTGGTGTAGTCATAGTCTTGGCCATGGCCATCTCTTCTTTCTTATCGGTGCCTGCACAACCTGTCACTAAAAATGATGTAGTGAGTACGATAGCGAGTATCTTTTTCATGTTCTCTCCCGGTGTGTAAATTAGGTAATCATTATTCACGCATTCATGAGGACGGACGCGCGGTCTATATTTATGCGAAGTATAATACAATAAATACATTTGAATAGGGGAAAGAAATATTTATCCATCACAAAGCTCGCGATATTTGATTCGGCTAATTTATGGTGTATGTGAGCATAAACAAATACTCATAAATATTACTTAGAGGGGTGCCAGACAAAAGTCCAATTCTGTATAATCGGTAGATGGAAAACATACAACTTGCACTAACCTTCGACGACGTTCTGCTCGTCCCCCAAAAATCTGAAATTTTGCCGCATCAGGCGACCTTGAACACCTTATTTACTCGCGATTTGCGGATCAATATTCCGCTGGTTTCTGCCGCAATGGATACCGTAACCGAGTCTCGATCCGCCATTTGCCTTGCACAGGAAGGCGGTGTTGGCGTAATTCATCGAAATTTATCGCCCCTGATTCAGGCCGAGCAGGTTAATCGCGTAAAGAAACATGAAAGCGGGGTGATTCATGAACCCATTACGGTCAGCCGCGATGCGCGCGTAAGTGAAGTTCTCGGGTTAATGATGGAACATCATATATCGGGTGTTCCTGTAGTTGATGGCCCCAAAGTCGTCGGTATCGTTACCAATCGCGATTTGCGTTTTGAACTAAATCATGATGCGCGCGTGAGCGAAATCATGACGCCCCAGGACAAGCTGGTAACGGTTAAAGAGGGCGAAAGCCATGGGCGGGTGAAAAAACTGTTACATGAGCATCGTATTGAAAAACTTATCGTAGTGGATGACGATTTTCATCTCAAAGGCCTGATTACGGTCAAAGATATCCAGAAATCAACCGATTTCCCCAATGCCTGTAAAGATGACCTGGGGCGTTTGTTGGTCGCCGCAGCGGTGGGTACCGGTGCGGATTCAGACGAACGCGTCGAAGCGCTGGTTAAGGCCGGGGTGGATGCGATTATCGTTGATACGGCGCATGGGCATTCTATCGGAGTGCTGGACAGGGTGCGCGCGATCAAAAGCCAGTACGATGTACAAGTTATTGGCGGAAACATAGCCACAGCCGCGGCTGCGCTTGATCTGGTTGAGGCTGGAGCCGATGGCGTTAAGGTGGGGATCGGTCCCGGTTCGATCTGCACAACCCGCATTGTCGCGGGAGTAGGTGTTCCGCAAATCCAGGCGGTAATGAATGTGGCGAAAGCCTTAAAAGGAACGGGTGTTCCATTTATTGCAGATGGCGGGCTGAGATTTTCCGGCGATATAGCCAAGGCCATCGCTGCGGGGGCGAATTGTGTGATGGTCGGTGGATTGCTGGCCGGCACCGATGAAGCGCCAGGTGAAATTGAAATGTTTCAAGGACGATCATACAAATCGTACCGTGGTATGGGTTCAGTGGGTGCAATGGCAAAAGGTTCGAAAGACCGTTATTTTCAGGAAGGCGTTCAGTCCACAGAAAAGCTCGTGCCCGAAGGCATAGAAGGGCGGGTAGCCTATAAAGGCCCGATGACCAGTATTATTCATCAGTTGATGGGCGGCCTGCGTTCCAGCATGGGTTATACGGGTAACGCCACAATAGACGATATGCGTAGCGGAGCGCAGTTTGTTCGCATTACTAATGCTGGCATGAGCGAAAGCCATGTGCACGATGTTTCTATTGTTAAAGAAGCGCCCAATTATCATTCGCCCTAGCAACCAATAACCATGCACGATCCTCATGCTGATCATATACTGGTCATAGATTTCGGCTCGCAGTATACGCAGTTAATCGCGCGCAATATCCGTGAAGCCGGGGTTTATTGTGAAATCTATCCTTTTGACGCGCCGATGCAGGCGATTAACGAATTTAAAGCCAGGGGCATTATTTTATCCGGCGGCCCCGAGTCGGTAACAACCGAGGAGACGCCGCGCGCGTATCATGCCATTTTTGAGCAGGGTGTGCCCGTGCTGGGTATTTGCTATGGCATGCAAACCATGGCGGCGCAATTGGGCGGTGCGGTTGAGAATTCTGACCACAAAGAGTACGGGCATGCGATGATTAATCTGCATGGTCATTGTGATTTGTTCACTGGTATCGAAGCAGATTCAATCGATGTCTGGATGAGCCACGGTGACCGGGTTAGCGCAATACCGGAAGGGTTTTCTGTGGTTGGCGAGAGCAAAAACGCGCCGTTGGCCGCCTTTGCGGACGTTTCGCGCCATTTCTATGGCATACAGTTTCATCCGGAAGTCACGCATACCCGGGAAGGTAAACAGATTATTTCCAATTTCGTGCATGGGATCTGTGGCTGCGCCCGCGAATGGGTGCCGGCAAATATTATTCAGCAAAGCATCGAAAATATGCGCGCTCAGGTTGGCAAAGATGAAGTCATTCTGGGTTTGTCCGGCGGTGTCGATTCATCGGTGGTCGCGGCGCTGTTGCACGAAGCCATTGGTGAGAAACTGACCTGCATTTTTGTTGATAATGGCCTGCTGCGGCTGGACGAAGGTGACCAGGTCATGCAGGTTTTTGCTGAGAATCTTGGCGTAACAGTCGTGCGTGTAGATGCAGAAGAAGAATTTCTGGGCGCGTTGAAGGGCGAATCAGACCCGGAGATAAAGCGCAAAATTATTGGCAACAAATTCATTGAAATTTTCGAACGCGAAGCGCGCAAACTGGATAACGCCCGCTGGCTGGCTCAGGGTACGATTTACCCGGATGTGATTGAATCGGCAGGCAATAAACTGGGCAAGGCGAAAGTAATCAAGTCTCATCACAATGTCGGTGGCTTACCGGACGATATGGAGCTGGGCCTGATTGAGCCGTTGCGTGAGCTATTCAAAGACGAAGTTCGAAGATTGGGTGTTGAACTGGGTCTGCCCGCCAAAATGATCAATCGCCATCCGTTTCCCGGCCCGGGCCTGGGCGTCCGGATCCTGGGTGAAGTCAAAAAGGAATTTGCCGATATTTTACGTCAGGCCGATGCGATTTACCTGGAAGAGTTATACCGGAATGACCTGTACGATAGCATCAGTCAGGCCTTTGCGGTCTTTTTGCCGGTCAAGTCGGTCGGCGTAGTAGGCGATAATCGTGCCTATGAATATGTCATTGCCTTGCGTGCGGTGGAGACCATCGACTTTATGACCGCGAGCTGGTCGCACATCCCTTACGATGTGCTTGGGACGATCTCTAATCGTATTATCAACGAAGTGCGTGGCGTAAGCCGCGTAGCCTACGATATTTCAGGCAAGCCTCCAGCGACTATTGAGTGGGAATAGATTGTTCTTCCATTAACTGTATCCGGGTGATTGGTCATTCCTTTGTCACGGCGAACGCAGCGTTGCACATTATTAAATTTTAACGCTTCGTTGATGCATGGTGAAAAACAAAGATATTAGTTTTATGCAGCTCGCGCTTGAGCAGGCCCGCCTGGCCGGGCAGGCTAATGAGGTGCCAGTGGGTGCGGTGGTTGAACTAGATGGAAAGGTTATTGGTACAGGTTATAACTTGAATCGAAGTACAAACGACCCGAGCGCGCATGCAGAAATTATCGCCTTGCGCGCGGCGGCGCAGTCGATTGGCAATTATCGCCTGGAAGGCGCTAATTTGTACGTAAGCCTGGAGCCCTGTGTGATGTGTGCGGGCGCGATATTACACGCGCGGATTGGCAGGCTGGTTTACGCAACACCTGATGAGCGCTGGGGAGCCGCTGGCAGTGTGGCAAATGTGCTTCAGTCGCCTTTGCTAAATCACCGTTGTGAGATCACTTCGGGTGTATTAAAACAACAGGCCGCGAGCCTGTTAACAGAGTTCTTCAGTGCCAGGCGTAATAGCCGCCAACAGTGATGCTGGTTCTTGAGTTTGTTAGTCGTTTTCGTGGCTCTTTTTATAGACCAAAGTCAGGACAAATGCACCTGTTGCAAGCGTTCCTAACACCGTTGCGATACTTAGAATGCCAATCCAGTTGCCGAAGAGTAAATCAATCCACAATTCCATGACATAGCCTCATTTGATATTGGTAAGGGTATGACTCTAGTATGATGCAATCTATATTGCATTGATTCAGGTCAGGAATCGCGTTAAAACATTAATTTAAACCAGGGCTATCAATCCGTGGTTTGTGGCGCAATTCGAGCGCGATGCTCACTAGCGCGCATTTAAAATAAATAAATTACCCTGCGCAATTTTATCGCCCTGATCCGCGGCTTTTTTTAACCAGTAAATCGCCGATTTTCGGTCATACTTAACGCCTTCTCCTGTGCCGTAGAGCACGCCCAGATTAGTTTGTGCACCCGCGTATCCCTGTTTTGCAGCTTTAAAATATAGTCTCGCAGCGCGCGATACATCCTGTTTAACACCAATGCCTAGCTCGTAGGCGGTACCAAGATCGGACTGAGCCCAGGCCTGGTCCCTCTGGGCTGCGCGTAAAATGGCAGGTAGCGCCTGCACAATCCATTTGCGCGCGATATCTTTATTTTTAACGACGGTTCTGCCCTGGTAATACATAATGCCAAGGCGAAACTGTGCGCGCGGGCTATTGGCCTCTGCCAGCGGGTGAAGTTTGGCAAAAGCAGTATTGTAGTCCCCGATGTAATAAGCGCGGATGCCCTGAGCCAATTGTTCAGTTTTAGAATTAGTAGCCGCCTGAGTGGTTTTTTGGGCTGCAGCCTGGGCTGGCGCAGGTTTACGGGCATCGGTATCCATCTGTATTTCAACCGTTTCAACTCCTTTTGTCGCAACGGTTTTGTTTTCTACCGCGCGCGAGGTCGGTGCAGTGCTGAGCGGAGCCGATTCCCTGTCTACTTGTTCCGGGCTGGATTGTGCCTCAGGCTTTGGTTTAACAGGCAGTGCCTCAGGTTGGGCCGGTGCTTTGGCTGTTTGTGCTCTGGACAATGATGCTTCGAGTTTTTCGAGCAAACCTTTTTCGATCCCAATTTGCTTCAGACGGGTGATTTGCGTGTGTGCCATCGCAAAATTACGTCCTTTTATGGCGATTTCCGCTGTGTCTACACGCACTGAACGGATAACGTTTAGCCCATCTTTCGCCGCCTGATTAGCTTCGTCGAGTTCCAGCGCCCGCATATACAAATCATACGCGGTACGTAAACTCGGGGGTGATAATTTCATCGCATTTTCGGCGTCCTGCAGGGCATTGTTGAGCAGTTCAATTCGCTCGGCCTGGCGCAGTTTTGCCTCTAATCGTTCTTCCTCTTCACGAATTTGATCAGCGATTCGTTGGCGCAATGTGTTCTGAAAATGGGCGTTTGGCTCAACAATGTCGAGTTTTGTCAGCCACATTTCAGCTTCTTCGTATTCGAATTCATCGGTTGCATATTCTGCGTTAGCTTGCAATAAACCAAGGATTTGAGCCTGTCCGGATAGCGCCAGCTTATATTCAGGCGATATTTCAAGGATCTGCTGATAGTTTCGCCAGGCATTGTCTTCGTCATTACCAATATAGGCTTCTTTTTCCATGTTGCTTCGAGCCCGGCGCAATAGTGGCTGAATCTCGTTTTCCAACTCAATAATTTCCCGAAATTGTGCAGCACGGGAGGTGTCTGCCTGATGCGTGATCGGCATATTTTCCAGAGTCTCGGTAGGTCGATAAATGTCCGGATTCCAGTTACTGCGGCTTTTTGCTCCGACGAGTTCACTGTCGGCATGATCCTGAGCGAGTTGATCCGATAAAGGGCGTGCATAATATTGTAACCAAAGGTAGCCCACCAGAATAAACAGTCCTGTCATGCCGGACCAGACCAGAGGGTGGCCTAGAAAACGTGCCGATGTTGCTTTACTCAGCCAGGAGCTCTGGCCTTCCAGGTGAGGTGGGAGGTGGGGAGTGCGGTGTGTCATTTAGAGCCGGATTTTACCCTGCTTTTGAGAATAAATGGTGATATGTCAGATTCGAACTCACACGCGAGTCTGGTAAACAATTATAATGGCGGCCCTTGAATCTACTCCTGATATGTATGAAAGCGCTGTTCGATTTTTTCCCGCTAATTTTATTTTTTGCGGCATTTAAACTATACGATATTTATACCGCTACCGCGATTGCTATTGCGGCCACCTTTATGCAGGTCGGATACGTGTGGTTTAAGTATCGACGATTTGAACCTACACATATCATCACGCTGGTGGTGATCTCCTTTTTCGGCGGGCTAACTTTGTTTTTTCATAATGATGCATTCATTATGTGGAAACCTTCAGTAGTGAACTGGATATTTGCGCTGATTGTTATTGGTTCGGTGCTAGTAAAAAGGTCGGTTATTAAGCTTCTGATGGGTAAACAGCTGGAATTGCCCGATTCTGTCTGGTTTGGCCTGAGCATTGCCTGGGGAATATTTTTTCTGGCAATGGGCTTTTTGAATATGTATGTGGCTTTTTATTATCAGTTGGATTTATCTGAAGAAGTCCGCCGCGAAACCTGGGTAAATTTTAAAGTGTTCTGGATGCTTGGGTTAACCCTCCTGTTTAGCGTCGGGCAGATGTTTTTTATCGCAAAATATATTGATCCCGAAAGTTTAGATAAACCTGAAAAGAAAAAAGAGGTAGAGTGATGTTATATGTAATATGGGCACAGGATGTCGAAAATAGCCTTGAAAAACGCCTGGCAGCGCGTCCGGATCACGTCGCGCGGCTTAAACAACTGCTAGAGCAGGGTCGGTTGATTATTGCCGGGCCTATGCCTGCGGTAGATAGCCCCGATCCGGGAGAGGCCGGTATGACCGGCAGCATGATCGTAGCTGAGTTCACTTCACTGGAGGCCGCGCAAGAATGGGCACAGGATGATCCCTACGTCGCAGCCGGTGTATACGCGGAAGTGAGCGTAAAACCGTATCTCAAGGTGTTGCCATGAGTGAGCGAATGCAACAGATCGAAGCAAAACTACGCACCGCGCTGGAGCCCGAATCGTTGGATCTTATTGATGATAGCCACAAACACGCGGGGCATGCCGGATCCAAAGACGGGGCAGGGCATTTTGATCTGACCATCGTATCCGCGAAATTTTTGGGCATTAATACGATCGGGCGTCATCGTCTCATTTATGGTGCCCTGTCAGATATGATGCCCGGTGAGATTCACGCTTTGAGTATTAAAGCCTTCTCGCCTGAAGAGATTTAGCCCGAATAATTCATGAATTATTCGGGCTAGACAGAAACTAGCTATAAAACTTACGCGTCTTGCGCCGCCCATTGGTACTTTGAACCACGCGGGCACGAACATCATCACGCCCGGAAATATTCAGCACAGGCAGTCCTTCTTTGATGGCGCTGAGTGTCCACTGGCCGGATTGCTCATTTATATGAAGCTGGCGAAAAATAAATTCGTCATCGTGTTTAGCTATAACATAGCTACCGTCTGAAACCACCGCGTTAGGTTCGCCGATAACAATGCATCCGTTGGGAAACTCGGGCTCCATATCATCCCCGAGAACCTGGAGTGCAAACGGCTCGCTCTCCGAACAACCGGAATGTGATTGATCTAGTGCCATATCATTAGCGCTGGGTTTTAAATATTGGCCGCCAACTATATCAGAAAAAGCTTATTAGCACCTGTTTGTACGGACAGGTATCTGGTAAAGCTATCGCTGACCCATTAAACTCGCGCATCCTGATTTTTGATCCACCTATTTACAATATCTTATGAGCATAGTAACCCGCTTCCCTCCCAGCCCAACAGGCTATTTACACATCGGTGGTGCACGTACTGCGCTATTCAACTGGCTGTATACGCGAAAGAACCAGGGCAAAATGATTCTGCGAATCGAAGATACCGATCGAGAACGTTCTACCCAGGAGGCCGTTGATGTAATCCTGGAAGGCATGCGCTGGCTGGGCCTGGATTGGGATGAAGGCCCGTACTATCAAACTCACCGTTTTGATCGATACGCTGAAGTGACCCGCCAATTACTGGAGCAGGGTGATGCCTACTACTGTACCTGTAGCAAACAGCGGTTGGATGAGATGCGCGAAGCCCAAATGGCCAATGGTGAGAAGCCTCGCTATGATCAAAAGTGTCGTCACCTGAATCTGCCCGATTCAGAAGAAGCCGTCATTCGTTTTAAGAATCCCAATGGCGGTGTGGTGATATTTGATGATCTGGTGCGTGGTCGGGTGGCGGTCTCAAATGATGAACTGGATGATTTGATCATTGCGCGCCCGGATGGCACACCAACTTACAACCTGACGGTCGTGGTCGACGATCTGGATATGCACATGACGCACGTTATTCGTGGCGATGATCATATCAATAATACGCCAAGACAGATTAATATACTTAAAGCCTTAGGCGTTGATCTGCCAATTTATGCACACGTACCGATGATTCTAGGTGAAGATGGTAAGCGCCTGTCCAAACGTCATGGTGCGGTCAGCGTGCTTGATTATGACAAAATGGGCATATTACCCGAGGCTTTGCTCAATTATCTGGTACGCCTGGGCTGGTCGCATGGAGATCAGGAGATCTTTTCAATCGATGAAATGATTGCCGCATTTGATATCGCTGATGTGAATCGCGCGCCGTCTACGTTTAGCCCTGAGAAACTACTTTGGTTAAACCAGCATTACATAAAAGAAGCCGATACGGCCCGCCTGGTGGAAAATCTCAAACCTCGGCTGGAAGCGCGTGATGCGGATTTTAGTGTTGGGCCCGAACTGGCTGCTGTCGTGGACATGATGCGCGATCGTGCGCAAACCCTGGAAGAAATGGCGGATAAGTCCTTATACCTGTATTTACAGGATATTGAGTTTGATGCAGGTGCCGCAAAGAAATTTCTGCGCCCGGTAGCGATGGAATTGATGCAAGCAGCCAAAACCGTTTTTTTAGCGTTGGAAAACTGGGATGCAGTAGCCATTGCTGAGGCCATTGAGCAAATCTTACTGCAGCACGAGGTTAAAATCGTAAAACTGGCGCAGCCCTTGCGCGTAGCGGTCTCGGGCACGGCTGCAACGCCTTCAATTGATATCACGCTGGAGAACGTAGGCCGCGAGCGCACCCTGGCAAGAATCGACAAAGCTATCGATTTCATCCAGGCCCGAATAGACGCAAGCTAAAGCAAGCATCGTAGGGTGGATAAGCGCAGCGCATCCACCAAAATTTAGAGGAATTTAAGATAATCCGGTGTCCAATACACTGAAACCCAAAATTCCCTAAAAACCCTGAAAATTAATCAATTTTTGGCTTGACCAAACCGCCGTCAAACCTTAAAGTACGCGGCCTCTTTTGGGGGGCCATAGCTCAGCTGGGAGAGCGCAACACTGGCAGTGTTGAGGTCGGCGGTTCGATCCCGCCTGGCTCCACCATTTCATTTGTCGAGCGCTTTTAGCAGATTGAAAAGGTTTACCAAAAGATAGTGAGTACCTGGACTCACGAAGACTGCGTCCCCATCGTCTAGTCGGCCCAGGACATCGCCCTTTCACGGCGACGACAGGGGTTCGAATCCCCTTGGGGACGCCACTACAAATGCCCGCTTAATCAATTGGTTAGGCGGGTTTTTTTGTTTCTGGGTAGAGTATAACTTTCAGAAATACGGAGAAAATGTGGAACTTAGAATATGGGATATATGGCGTAAAAGAATCACATCACCAAACCTATACTTACCTACCTTAAACAACTGTATGACTAACCATTAAATAGTGTCACTTCTAACTGTATGGCCCCTGTATTGCTAACTAAGCCTGAAAAGTGTCTTTTTCACATGAAATAGTCTGGGGTGACTATGCATCATCTTACCTTAAAATATAAACGCAACAAGAAGAAAGGTGCGGTTTTCGGAGAAAAAAATGGAACCTAATGTATAGGAGGTATTAATCGGTGGCGTGCGTTTTGTGATTCATTACTCTGGTATTGATTAGCATCAAGAACGTCACTATTTACCGTTATTAAAACGCGGTAATAGTGATGAATCCGGTTATACTTTACAGGTAATGTAAGTAAATCTATTAAGAGCATATTTTTGAACGA
>JAUVBY010000013.1 GCA_030590945.1 Gammaproteobacteria bacterium
GCGCAACGCGAAGAAATCGCACTTATGGAAAACGCCACTGCGGCGTGGTGCCATGCTTTTTATGCCCTGCCGCTCAAAGCGGGCGACCGTATTCTGACTTGTGAAGCGGAATACGCGGCAAATTACGTTGCCTTTCTGCAACGAGCCAAACGCGATGGCATTATTATCGACGTTATACCGAGCGATGAAAGTGGCTCACTGGATTTAGCTGCACTCAAAGCTAAAATCGACAAGGATGTTGCGCTGATTGCCATCACCTGGGTACCCACAAACGGCGGTCTGGTCAATCCTGCCGCAGCGGTGGGTAAAATAGCTAAACAACACGGCATACCCTACCTGCTGGATGCCTGTCAGGCCGTCGGGCAAATGCCGGTAGACGTGCAGGCACTTGGCTGTGATTTTCTTTCGGCGACCGGGCGTAAATTTCTTCGCGGACCACGCGGCACCGGGTTCCTGTATATTTCCAGACACTGGATAGCCAAACTTGAACCCGTAGTCATCGATCATTTTGCGGCTCCCTGGGTCGCAAAAAATAGATACGAGCTGCGGGATGACGCACGGCGCTTTGAAAACTGGGAAAACTCCTACGCCTTGCGCGCCGGTCTGGGTGCCGCCGTCGAATACGCGAAACAAATCGGTCTGGAATCCATCAAAACACGAGCCTGGATGTTAGCTGATTATCTTCGCGAGGCTTTGTCTGATATGCCCGGAGCAAGGCTGTACGATATCGGTGCCGAGCAGTGCGCAATCGTCAGTTTCAGCATCGAGGGAATGGACCCACGTGCTGTCGTATCAAAACTGCGCTCAAAAAACATTACGATCGGAGCATCCGACCCGGACAGTACCCGCATAGATGCGGAAGCCAGAAATTTACCCACCTTGCTACGTGCAGCACCTCACTACTACAATACAAAAGAAGAAATCGACCAACTGATTTACACGCTAGTCCATTCTCCCCTCTTTAACAGAGGGTGTCTTAAAAGCCCCCCTCTTTGATAAAGAGAGGCTGGGGGAGATTTGAATGCCAGGTATAATGCTGCACTATCAACATGTTACATGTATTTCTAAATCCCCCTCGGCCCCCTCGCAAGCTCTCCCCCTTTGTTAAAGGGGGAGGCTTTTTTTACTTTTACGACACCCTTTAACAAAGAGGGGCTGGGGGAGATTTAGAAAGCAGCCAGCACTTCGAAAGCACCTGGAACAACCTGCCCGTTAAACCCCCCTCGGCCCCCTCGCAAGCTCTCCCCCTTTTGCAAAGGGGGAAGTTTTTCGACTGAAGCATCTCTAGCCATTTTCGCACCTGCGGGTTAACGACTGGTGTGTCCAGCCCGAAAACGAGTAAAAGCAATACCGCTCAGAATAATACCCAGCGCGAACAGGCTGCTCGTTTCAATGGGCTCGGACAGTATAAATGCGCCCGCAAAGAAAGCCACAACCGGAATCATATAATTAATGGTGGAAAGAAACGTCGGGCCCGCACGCTCAATCACGGAAAATAACACGAGCGTAGCAATCGCCGTCGGGCCTATACCCAGCCATATCACTGAAATCATTGATCCGTAGCTGATTTGATCCGAAAGTGGCGGTGCCTTAAACAACCAGATTGGGAACATGATCAGACTCGCGGCAATCAGTACACCGGCTGCGCCAACGATCGGATTAAATTTGGGTAATCGCCTGACCAGAACCGAATTAATGGCGTAACTCGTGGCCGCAATGAATACAGCCATTCCACCCAAAACGGCCGGGCCACCGCCTTCAAACACGGGCCCGAGCAGCAGGGCAATGCCGCTTAAACCCAGCGCGAATCCGATCATTTTGTAACGATTCAAAGTTTCGCCTTCGATAAAGTAATGCGCGAGAAGCATGGTTATCAACGGCATAATCGCCATAATCATGCCCGCGATACCGGAATGTACCGAGAGCTGGCCCCAGGTAATGAGAAAAAAAGGCAGTACATTACCTATCACGCCCATTAATAAAAATGCAAACCAGGCCTGGCGCGTAATCGGAAGGCGCAAGCCTTTTGCGTATACAACAATAAGCAGTACAATCGCGCCTAATAACACACGTGCAAACACCACTGAAAGCGGGTCAACCGTCTCCACCGAAATGGAAATAAACATGAACGACGTGCCCCAGAGCAAAACCAGGGTCATTAGCAAAAGCCAGTTATACAGCACCGTTTTTGAATTCATAAACTACAAGGCACGCACTAATGGGCGTGTAAGACAGGTAGGGCCACCCTCGCCTTTGCGGCTGATTTCCATCCCTTTGTAAGTATCAACATGACACCCTGCCGCCTCAAGTCTCGCTTTAGTGACTGGCAAATTTTCCAACATCAGAACCCGACGTGGGTTTAATGCCAATACGTTGCAGCCCATCGGCAAAAATTCAATATCGGGTACGTCGACGAAACTGATACCGCGCGCGGTCAACCAGTCAATAAAAGGCGCGGGCATCATCGGCCTGTAAATGACTGCCAAATCCCCGTCAACGGGCGAAATAATACTCATCAGGTGCAGAACATCATCTGGATGATCAGGGTTCGGTAAGGGCACGACGTGCAACTCAACATCACGCCCAAGCAAATCGTGCAATTGCTCAATTCCGGCCTGATTGGTGCGTGGCCCAAGCGCAACCGCAGCGGTTTTCTCATCCAGCCAGATAAAATCCCCACCCTCGAGCGTACCGGGCGCTTCAATGCGGCCTCGCACTTCAAACCCCGATTTGTCGAACGCTTCAGCATTGAGCGGGCCTTCAGCCGTGCGACTGGCCCGGCCCATATTGCACAAAATCAGCCCACCAGGGCTGACAATAATATTGTCGCGGGTATAAATTGAATCCAGTGTCAGATGATCATTACCACCAAGCTCAATCAGCTCCGCACCTGATAATTGAAGCGCGGCACGAAAAGCCTGATGTTCACGAATAGCCTCTTCAAGAAGCGGGCGCGCATGAAAACGCAGCTTTTGCCATTCGGTATCCAGGCGCGCTTCATTTTTAAACGCATATTGAGCGCTACGTACACCGACCAGTTTTAAGGCACTGTATTCGTTCCAGGCGTGATTTGTTCGATTATCCATTGCGTTACCAGAGTATTGTTTTTTGACGCGAAATTTATAGCTTCTACTTTATATATTTCGTGAATTTGATCATTTGTTGGTTAATTTCTTTTAAGCTTCTGTAACCGCGCCTTATGTCCTCTTCCCATAAAAATACGATACACCGTCGGCACCACCAGCAGCGTCAGCACCGTCGACACCCCTAAGCCCCAGACAATCGCGGTGGCAACCGGCCCCCAGAGCAATGATTTCCCGCCCAGACCTAAAGCCAGCGAAAACAAACCCGCCACCGTGGTCAATGAGGTGATCAAAATGGGCACCACGCGCCGACGTGCCGCAAATACCGAGGCGTGAACCACGTCCATGCCTGACTCAAGGCGGCTGTTGGCTGTCGAAATCAACACGATGGCCGCATTGACCGTAATACCGGCGAGCGCCACCACGCCGTAAAGTGTAAACAGGCTAAGCGGGTTTTGTGTCACCAATAAGCCCACTACCACACCGGTAAAAGCCATCGGCACGGTCATCAATATCATCATGGGCTCAAAATAACTTTTAAACTGTGTGCCCAAAATGGCGTACATCAACAGCAGACCAAAAAGCATCAGCCTGGCGATCGAATCCAGGCTCTCATTGAGATCATCCAGTTGGCCGGTAAAATCAAGGCTTAATTCCGGGAAGCGGTACGCTATTTTTTCCCACTCATCCTTAATGAACTGATTGGCTTGCGGCACGTCGATGTGCTTTTTATCAATATCAGCTTCCACGGAAATAGTGCGTCTGAAATTGTAATGTTTAATACTGCCAAAGCCTTGTTGCAGGCGACGGTCAAGCACGTCAGATAAGGTCAGTTTCACCCCGTTTTTACCAGTCAATTCAAAATCCAGCAAACGTTCAATAGAGTCAAATTGCGCGTCCATTGCTTTAACACGAACCTGCACGGTTTCGCCCTGCTCACGTACTTCTGCCACCACCTCGCCATCCACTAATAATCGCAGGCTTCGCAGCACATCCGCCAGATTTACGCCTGAACGCTGCATGGCGTCCTGGTTCACCGTCAGGGCCATTTCCTTAAGCCCGGGGCTGTCATCATCCGTTATATCCTGCGCCCAGCCAGCATCGCTCAACATTTTCTTTATCGCCTGTACGCCGCTACGAATCGAATCAATATCATCACCACGTACTTTGACACTGATCGCCTTAGAAGTCGGCGGGCCGCCAGCCAGGCGAATAAAATACAGCTTCTTGGGGCCGGCAATCGCATCCAGGGGTGCGCGTAATCGCTCAATCACTTCATCTACCGATAACAAACCATTATTCACGGGTGGCAATGAAACCAGTAATTGGCCGTAGTGCGCGCCCTGTAACGGCTCGGTTTCAGTAAATGCCTGCCCCGCGTAGGCCACGACGCTGCGTAATTGTTTCTTTTCTACCTGCTGATGTACGATGGCCTGAACCTGGCGAATCTTCTCCAGTGAAACCTCAAGCGGGGTACCATTTTCCATTTCGACCGTGATGTAAAACAGGCGCAAGGGGTCCGATGCAAAGAAATCGGTTTTAACCAGCCATCGAGCTTTGGCGGGATCCTGCATCAAGCCGGGATTGATTTGCCCGGCAAAAGCCGAAAACAAAGTCGCCATAAACAACACCACGGCCAGCACAATTATCAATGCGGGTACGCGCATGACTTTGATCAGAATACGGGTATATACCCGGCGTAATCTGCGCAAAAACAAGGTACGCCAGCGCTGAACCCGGCCGGGATTTGAAAAATCAAGTTTCGCGTTCAATATATGGCTGGGCAGTATCCAGAACGCCTCGATCAGGCTGATTAATAGCGCAACCGTCACCACAAAAGGAACCAACCGCATAAACTGACCGATAATGCCTGGTAATAACATCAGCGGCAAAAATGCAGCTATTGTCGTAAACACCGCTGTGGTGACCGGTGCGGCTACCTCTTTAAACCCGTTTATAACTGCATCCATCGGGGCTTCGCGTCGCTGCATGCGATAATAAATGGCTTCCACAACCACTACAGCATCATCCACCAGCATTCCCAGGCTGATCACCACCCCCAGCAGCACCATTACATTCAGCGTCTCGCCAGTAGATTGCAGTATCCAGAAGGTGCCGGACAGTATAAACGGTATCGCGATCGCGGTTAAAAACGCCACACGAAACCCTAAAAACAGCCACGCCACCAGCAACACCATCAACAGGCCAATGGCGGCATTGGTCTGCATAATATTGAGCGCACTGCGCGTAATCTCGGTTTGATCATCCGCAAGATGCAATTTAACCCCGGAAACCTCACGCTGCGCTCGTGTGCTATCAATATAATCTTGTATGCGTTCGACCAGCGCCAGCGTGTTCGCCGAACCCTGTTTGGTTACCGCCAGCATAACCGCCGGCTTGCCTTCCCAAAGCACATAGTGCCGGGCTTTCTCCCAGCCCGGTTGCACATTCGCCAACTGGCCCAGTGTGATATCGTTATGCGCACCGAACATAGGCGTTTTTGCCAGCTCTGCCGCATCAAGTTGCATGCGCTGATAGCGTACCAGCCAGGAATCTTCGCCAATTTGTTTGGAACCCGCCGAAATATCGCGATATTGCAAACCCACTACATCCGCGAGTTGCCCGGGGGTTAAGCCCAGACGTTCAAGCTTGTCGGGGTCAAATAATACCTGCAGTTCCGGCTGCTGTAGCGCCGTATCCAGAACCCGGTCTACGCCGCTAATGCGCTCCAGATCCTTCTTCACGCGTTCAGACTGTAAGCGCAAATTTGCGTCATTTGCAATGCCCGTCACCACTATGGTTGCACTAGGGAAAGCATTAGCCGTGGTCACTTCAAAAATCGAGGGGTCTTCTACGCCTTCCGGTAATTGGCGTTGTTTATCCTGAATCTCGCGTCTAAGGTCGCTGAGGCGCTTATCAAACTCGCGTTCACTCAGCTGGTTAAACCGAACCAGCACATTAGAGAAACTGTCACGACTCGTGCTCTGTACAAACTTGATATCGCTGACTTTGCGTATGCCTTCTTCGAGAATATCGGTGACGCGCTGCTCGACATCCTGCGCGGCCATACCGGGTGCGAGCGTGGAAATATCGATCCAGTTGAAATTGATGGTTGGATCCTGCTGGCGCGGCATCTGCAGGTACGACAATACACCGACAATCAATACCAGTACGAATACCAGGTTGGTCAGTACGTGGTTTGAATACAGGCGTTCAAGCATAGTATGGTTAAATTATTGTGTGTCTTCCTGTGCCCTGATGCGGCTGCCGTCTTCGATTCGAAATCGCCCTTCAATAACGATATTCACGTGTTCAGGTTCTGAGCTGTTTCGATCAATGCGTGCCGGGTGGCCTAAACGTGCAGATGACAATGCTACGAAATGTGCAACCCCGGCTTTCTCAACAAAATAACCCAGACTACCTGCGCGTTCTACGATCAACTCCACCGGCAGATACCGGCCTTCTGCCTGCCATACCACGTCGCCCGGCGCACCGGGAAACGGTGATTCACCGTTGATACTAAGCAAAACCCAACGCTTATTGCTCACGCTGTCAATCACCGGTAGCGCAGTACGAAGACTTAGAGGGTAAGCCTGCCCTTCCGATATGAATTTGATCTCCGATGCAGCCCAGAGACTAAGCAATTCCTCACTCGTTAAACGGGCGCGAACTTCTACCGCATCGGTTTGCAATAACTTCAGAATGGGTGAACCGGGCACCGCCACCGCACCTAATTGAATCTGCCGTTCGGTCACGACACCGGAAAACGGCGCGGTAATCAGGCAATGTTCAACTGACAAAAGTGCCTGTTGTTTGCGTATACTGGCTTGCTCCAGGGTCGATGTAGCTTGCGTTACCTGCTGTTCTGCAATGGCATTTTTCTTTTGCAAAGACTGTGAGCGTTTGAATTCTTTGAGGGCCAGAGCGTAGGCCTCATTCAGCACTGCCTGGTTGTATTCAGACTGGCGACAATCCAGACGCACCAAAACCGTATTCTTTTCTGCCAGGTCGCCCGTTTCTACTTCAATCTTCAGCACTTCGCCCGTGGCTTGAGCGCTGATTTGCGAATGATTCAAGCTCACAGCTTCAGCGCTGGCCCGTAGCGTTCGATTGAATACAATTTTCGATAACGGTGATGTGGTAACCGCAATCACATCGACCACCTCCGCTAGCGCATCGCCTGACAAGTCGCCTTCTTTTTGTTGCGCGCGGGCACTTTGTAGCCCCCACACTAAAAAGATTAGCAGACAGGCGAAAATACCAGCGTTAATTTTGCACATCCAGTTCACGATCGTTGCCAATAATAACTGCGTTCTATACGCGCGATTTCGATATGGTATTCATCATACCAGCGAGCGATACCCTGATCTTGCGCGGCTTGATGCTCTCGGTTTGCTTTCCAGGCCGAAATAGATGCCAGGTCCGTCCAATAGCAGGTCGTCACGGATTCACCATCATCCGTAGTGGCATGCACCATTTTTATAAAGCCGGGCTGTGCCGCGCAGAGTGTTTTCATGCGTTCGGCAACGCTCGCATAGCCTTCGATTTGAGCAGATTGTCGAGAAGTAAAAATAACCGCGTAATAGGGTGTGTTCAGTTTTTCCATGTCGTTATAACGAGGACTACTATCGTAGTACCTGTATCAGTCAGAATATTTCATGAATTCGTACGATGATCACGCAGAATATCGTTGTCACGCCGCAAGTCAGGCCAACCTCGCACCGTCCATGATATCGACCACCTCGGCTTTAGCTTTGTATCCGTCAACCAGTTCTGCCAGCGTTTTCACCAGCTCCGGTGTATCACCCTTATCCGCAATCTGCCTGAATCGGTCTATATAGGATGATAACTCATGCAGAGACAGGCTCGATTCATTCGCACACATGATGCGTGAATGGCGGGTACCGCTCACATCACCATCGATCAGCAATTCCTCAAACAGTTTTTCTCCGGAACGCAAGCCCGGATACACGATCTCGATATCGCCATCGGGGTTTGAATCATCCGCAACCGTCAAACCACTGAGCCGAATCATGTGCCGCGCCATTTCATCAATTTTCACGGGCTTGCCCATATCCAATACAAATATATCGCCTCCGACAGCCAGCGAACCGGCCTGTATTACCAGTTGCGCAGCTTCAGGTACGGTCATAAAAAACCGTGTGATTTCAGGGTGTGTTACCGTTACCGGCCCGCCGTTTCGAATTTGCTCGCGAAACAGCGGAATCACCGAACCGGAAGAGCCAATCACATTGCCAAAACGTACCGCCGAGAAACAGACTTCCTCACAGGCGGCATCCATTGCCTGTATAACCAGCTCTGCAACGCGCTTGGTGGCGCCCATGATATTGGTCGGGCGTACAGCTTTATCGGTAGAGATTAATACAAAATTTTGCACTGTGCCATGACAGGCAGCCCCGGCAATGGCGTAGGTCCCGAGTATATTATTTAACACACCCATTGACGGATTGTGTTCCACCATGGGCACGTGTTTATACGCGGCTGCATGGTAAATGGTATCCACATTATAACGATCGATCACGCGTTTCACGCGCGTTTGATCCACCACTGAACCGAGAATAGAAATCACCTCTACTCCGCTGTGCTCGAGCTCTTTAGACAAAGCGTACAAGCTAAACTCATGCTGCTCGAACAAAATCAGGCAGCGCGGTGATAAGAGTGAAATCTGGCGGCATAATTCCGAACCAATCGACCCCGCTGCCCCACTCACCATTACCACTTTCCCGGCAATCGGCGCATCAAGCAGGCTGGTATCCGCTGGCACCGGATCACGTCCCAGCAAATCCATCATATCTACTTCACGAATATCATCGATTTTGACTTCGCAGTTCACAATTTCTTCCAGACTGGGAAGCGATCTGACGTGAACGCGAAACGGCTCAAGCTCGCTTAGAATTCGCTTTCGACGACTGCGAGATGCGGAGGGAATCGCCATCAGCACTTCATCAATTTTGTATTTATCAATCAGCTGTTGAATGTGCTTGCTCGAATAGACCTTGTGGCCTTCCACCACCCGATCCTGCAGGTTCGGAGAATCATCGATGAAAGCATGCGCAATGTGTTTATTACCATACGATAGCAAGGTGGCCAGTTGTACGCCAGCAGTACCCGCTCCATAGATCAATACGTTTTTCCGGTCTTTGTGCAAGCCGTAACCATCGCCATAATAGGCGAATTGCCAGCTGCGCAAAAAACGGCTTCCGCCAATAAGCTGTAGTAAGAACACCCACATCAATAAGGGCGTAGCGCCGGAAAGATTATGCGCAAACAGCCACACACCCAGCGCCCAGATCAGGCTGAACAGGCTGACGCTTTTTAGCACGGTAAATACGGACTTGAAGCTAAGATAGCGCAGTACCGCGTCATACAAGCCCAGCACATAAAACACGGGAATGGCGATTAGCGGCGAAAGAAACAGCAAACCTCTTTCCAGCTGCGTCAAAGCCGGCAAATCAATGTGCAGAACCCAGATGGAAAGCCCCACGGACAACATCACCATGGCGCTATCAGTCAGGACATAAAAAAGCTTTTTAGTGCGCGTTTTCACTGGTTTTAGAAAGACTATTGACAATAATGGACATTAGTTTCCCGGCGCGATCAGGCCTTTGTCTTTGAGCGTCGTGAATACCAGGTCAACTTCTTCTTTGACGCTCATGACACCGCTATCAATCACCATGTCGGGTTTTATCGGCTCTTCATAAGGCGCAGAAATGCCGGTAAAGTTATCGATTTCACCTTTGCGGGCGCGCGCATACAGGCCCTTGGGGTCGCGAGATTCACATAAAGATAATTCGCAGTCACAAAACACTTCGTAAAAATCCCCGTGTGGCAGACGGCTGCGAACACGTTCGCGGTCTTCGCGATACGGGGAAACGAATGCAGCCAGGACAATGGTGCCCGATTCAACGAACAATTTCGCTGCCTCACCGATTCGGCGCATATTTTCATGTCTGTCCTGCTCGCTAAACCCCAGGTCTGAGCACAATCCATGGCGAACATTATCACCATCCAGAACGATGACATTTGACCCACGCTCAAATAATTTGTGTTCAATTGCATACGCCAGTGTCGATTTACCCGAGCCGGATAACCCCGTAAACCATAGAACAAAACTCTTGTGATTGTTTCGTGTCTGCCGCATCTGTCGATCTACCTGGCTGGCATGCCAAAATACATTGTTTGTCATTTTATACCACACTTAGTTGCACAAGGCATTGATAGCTGAGTCGAGTGAACGGCTCTTATTTAATAAATCATTACGCTACGATGCGGAGTCTTACCTCCAACCCACCATGCGCGATTGTATAATATTTTGTAAGCAAACGAACCCTCTAAGCGAGACTGCATGGCCCACTAACGGGCGCATTATAAGGCCGCCCATCTAAAAGGCATTGAGCCAGTTTTATAAACCGTTTTGCCGCAAACTCGGCATTCCAGCAATCGACAATGGTTTGATATGCATTCCTGGCGAGCGCCTCTCGCAACGCAGCATCTTCAAGAACCTGTTTGCACAGGGTGACGAGCTCACCTATATCTTTATGATTATACAATAAACCATTATTTTCATGAGAAATTAATGTTGGAGAAGAGCCCGCTGCACGAGAAGCAATGCAACAACAGCCATTGCCCATTGCCTCATTTAGTACCGCCCCCCAACCCTCGTGAAAATCGCTGCTCAATATAAATATGGACGCTTGTTTCATGCGCGCTCTAACCTCACCAGTAGAGACCACACCGGCCATCGTGACGAATTCCTGTAGCTCATTTTCACGAATCAGGTCTCGAATACGCGTCTCCATTTTCCCGGAACCAATCATTTCAAGATGGAATTTAAATCCCTGTTTCTTCAAATTGGCGGCTAGATGTATCGCCATTTCCGGCCGTTTCCATGGCAAAAAGCGCCCCACCCAAATAAGCCTGGCAGGTGTTGAATTGCGTTTTTTGTTTAGCAATGTATCGATATCGATCTTTTCAAACGGCGGGAAATACGCCCAGCGGTACAGAGAATTCTGAAAACCAAAATAGCGTGCATCTGCGGCCACATATTCTCCAGTACAAAGAATGTGATAAGGCTGCCCATTGTATTTGCTTGTTTTCTTTTTTATTCGTTTTCGCGTCGTCGGCCTGAATCGCTGCCAAAATCCTTTTTTTAAAAATCGCTCCGAATAAAGAAAAGACAGCCTGGATTTGGCCATTCGCAATGGCAAATATTTTTCGCCGCCATCACCAAATATCACGACATCGCTATCAAGCAGCAATGCCTGAATTTGTGCCTTTGTGGTGTTTTCATATGCGCGAACCACAAAATCAGCGCTGTTCATATCGGCATAACCGATCTGTAACTTTTTATCTGGTATCGGTTTGGATGCAATGAAATGAAATGAGCTTGCATGTTTTTTCAGAGACAGGCACAAAGGCAGCTGGTGATGCGACATAAAGTTAGAAAAGAAAGTGATTTTCATCGCTAAGCCGTAACTGAATACAGCACCACACCCGTTGCGACGGAAACATTAAGGCTTGAAACAGAACCGTGCATTGGAATCGACACCAATTGGTCACAATGCTCCTGCGTTAATTTTCGCATACCTTTGCCTTCTGCGCCCAATACCAACGCGACAGGCCTGGAAGGTTTGGCGTCAAAAACAGATTGCGATGCAGCATCCGCCAGCCCTACAACCCAAACGCCCCGCTTCTGAATTTCCTTCAGGCTTCGTGCAAGGTTGGTCACATAAAACACCTTCACGGTTTCCGCCGCACCGCTCGCTACGCGGCGCACGGTTTCATTAATCGGGCAGGCACCGTCTTTGGGTAGAATCACCGCATCGACGCCCGCACCGTCCGCCGTGCGTAAACACGCGCCCAGATTGTGCGGGTCGGTAATTTGATCCAGAACCAGCAACAACGGCGGGCACTCCAGCGTATCAAGCAATTCGTAAAGCGCTTTTTCCGGTTTTTGAGCTGCGATCTTTGTTTTCAGTATCACACCCTGATGATTCGCATCAACCAGCGCGGATAAATCGCGCCTGGCCAGAGTTTGGTACGCGATGCCATTGGCTTCCAGGCTCTCAACGAGCTTCTGCATACGCGCATCACGACGCTTGTTATCCACATAGCCCTCAACAATACTTCGCGGTGCCCGGGCAATGCGTGATTCAGCGCTGTGGAAACCGTAAATCCACTCGGTTTTGGCTGATTTTTTATTTTTACCTACTGGCATTACTGATTTTAGCGTTCACAATGGAATAACACCTATTCTAGCGCTTCCTGCGGCCTTTGCTTTTATTCGGCTTCGAAGGTTTTTTATTTGCTGCGTTTTTGCCTTTCTCTGAAGCCCTCCCTTTGCTGTGCAATTTGGGCTTCTTCCCGGAATCAGATACCATCGCTTTACCATCCACGCTAATCAGACCGAAATCGATCTTGCCGGTATCGATATCCGAGCGCAACACCTTTACGCGAACTTTGCCACCCAGGCGAAATTTTACACCTGTGCGTTCGCCGGTCATGAGAAAGTGTTTGGGGTCGTAGTGAAAATAATCATTGCCCAACATGGTGACGTGCACCAGACCATCAACGAAAAAATCCGTCAGCTCAACAAAAATACCGAACTCTTTAACACCACTGATCCGGCCGTCAAATTCATCGCCTACATAAGCCTGCATGAATTCAGCTTTTAACCACTGCGCTACGTCGCGAGTGGCTTCATCGGCGCGGCGTTCGGTACTTGATGTGTGCTCGCCGATACTGCCCAGTGATTCGCCTTTCGGGCCGTAGAATTTAGAACCCTTTGCGCCCACGATCTGTTTTATCAGGCGATGCACCACCAGATCCGGATAGCGCCTTATCGGCGAAGTGAAATGTGTATATTGATCATAGTTCAGCGCAAAATGCCCCAGCGGGTCTGCGCTGTATACTGCTTGCTTTAAGCTGCGCAACAGTACAATCTGAATTAACGGCGCCAGTTCCTGTTGATCTTCCAGGGCGTCCAGAACATCTGAATAATGTTCAGCCGTTGGATCGTTACCGCCACCGAGTTGCAGACCAAAGCCGCTCAGAAAGGCTCGCAAATCGGTCAAGCGCTCTTCATCCGGCCCTTCATGAACCCGATATATTCCGCCCTTGCTCGATTTTGATTCTATAAAAGTCGCTGCGCAAACGTTGGCTGCCAGCATGCATTCCTCGATAATTCGATGCGCATCATTGCGTTCCCGCCGCTCGACACGTTCAATTTTCTGCTGCTCATTAAATACAAACAAAGGCTCAGGGAAATCAAAGTCTATGGTTCGGCGTTTTTTGCGCTGGCTGACAAGAACCGAATAAAACTCATATAGTTCATCGAGATTCTTGCATAACTTGCCACGCTTATTACGCGCTGATGCTGCTTTTTCCACTACAATGGATGCCATTTCCTCGTAAGTCAGGCGTGCATGTGAATACATAACTGCGGCATAAAACTGATACGATTCAAGCTCACCATCGCTCGCAAAGCGCATATCGCAAACCATGCAGTTGCGATCCTCGTCCGGTTTTAGCGAACAAATGCCGTTTGACAGTTCCTCCGGCAGCATCGGAATCACCCGATTAGGGAAATACACAGAAGTGCCGCGCTCGTAGGCCGCGGCATCCAGCGCACTGCCGGGTTGTACATAGTGGCTGACATCCGCAATAGCCACCACCAGACGCCAACCTGATCGGGTTTTTTCGGCATATACTGCGTCATCAAAATCGCGCGCATCCGAACCATCGATCGTTACCAGAGGAAGTGCCCGGATATCCTTGCGCGATGCATCAGCACCTTTATCATAATCAACTGCGGCCAACTCTTTAGCCATTACTTTTAACTGCGAATCAACCTTTTCCGGCCAACGATGCGGTAATTCATATTTACGAATCGCGATGTCCGTTTCCATGCCGGGCTCTAACTGCTTGCCGAGGATTTCAATGATTTTACCCACAACATGGCGATGCTCGATGGGATGCTTGGTGATTTTTACCGCGACCACCTCGCCCGGCGTAGCGCCGTTAACCGCATCAGCTGAAATAACAATTTCGCGTCCGTATCGTGCATCATCCGGGTCGACGAAATGCACGCCACCTTCTTCGAAATAGTGCCCGAGAATTTCACGGTTCAGGTCAACAATGGCTTCCACAATTTTGCCTTCTTTGCGCCCGCGGCTATCGATGCGGCTGACCACCGCCAGAACCTTATCATTATGCAGTACACGGCGCATCTGGTTGGGATGCAGGTATAGATCATCGCCACCATCGTCGGGGATAACAAAGCCAAAGCCTTTGGGATGCCCCAGCACTTTACCTACCACAAGGTCCATTTTCCTCGGCAGGGAATAGCGTTTGCGCCGATCACACAGCAACATACCGCGCTCAGCCATACGGTCGAGTCGGGAGAAATAGGCTGTGCGTTCGTTTTTAGAGCTTAGAGCAAAATATTCCGTCAATTCATCGAAGCTCATTGGTCGTGCTTGCTCGGTCAGTACCGTAATGGTCAGTGAGCGCGATGGTACGAGCGTACCGCTGTCATCAGCGGAGCGGAATCCTTCCCTGTTGTGTGTATTAGCCATTTGGCAAAGGTGCCTGTAAATTAGTATTTAATAAACTACGATTATACTATAAACAAGTGCCCGGAACGGGGCTTCCACCCCGTTGGTGGAGTTTAAGTAGCGCTTCCAGTTGGGGTAAAACTCCACGCATAAAATGTGTTTTTTAATTCCACTCTATCACGGCATAATACCTACAAATAAAATGCCTGTTAGTATTTATGAACACCAGCCTTGAAATGCCCGTCTATTATGATCTCTCTGAGCTCAGCATTGTCAGAGTAAGCGGCAATGATGCACAAAGCTTCCTGCAAGGACAGCTCAGCAATGACATCACCCACTTAAGCGCTGATTCAGCGCACCAGCTCAGTGCCTATTGCAACCCCAAAGGCCGAATGCTGGCATTGTTTCACGTGTTCGATATAAACGGGGACTATTTGCTTGCTGCACCGAACGCGATTATGGATAAGGTTCTTCCGCGACTTAGAATGTTTGTTATGCGCTCAGCCGTTGAAATAACGCCCATGGATAAACTTAGCCTCACGGGCTTACTGGCACCCGACATCACAGACGAGGAAATCACCAAATTCGAGGCCACGGGTACGCATGTCGTCAGGCATATTAATGATCAAAATCGTTATTTCTTGCTACACAGTGGAAAGATCGACAAAGAATCAAAACCCGGCACCGAATGGAGCAACCTGGATATTGAACAAAACTTGCCACAGATATTCATTGAGAGCTACGAAGACCTGATTCCACAATCGGTCAATCTGGACATTGTCGGCGGTGTCAACTTCAAAAAAGGTTGTTTCCCGGGGCAGGAAATCATTGCCCGGGTGAAGTATCGAGGCAAACCTAAAACCCGTATGATCGGCGTAACGTTTTCCGGAAATACTCCGGTTGAGGTGGGCGCAGCAATCTACATTGAGGGGCGTGATCGCAGCGCAGGCGAGGTGCTCAATACGGCTTACGATAGCGAAAATACGTTATTGAGCATTAGCGTACCGATTACGCATATTTATGAAGGGACTTTATATCTGGATGCGGACCGGGCGATTGAACTTGAGCGAATTGACAGCCCTTACAAAGTTTCTGATTAGGAAGTGGGACTTTAGCCCCGCATATTTCATATATTTTCCGGGGTTGAAACCCCGGCTCCGCTTAAGAAAACAGCCCGCTCTGCGCTAAACCATCAAACACAAATTGCACCGCCAGCGCAGCCAGCAGCACGCCCATGATGCGATTAATCACATTCATTCCTGTTTTGCCCAGGATACGCTGTAAAGAGCTTGAGGCAAGCAAACACAGCAACGAGGCGATCATTATCGTAAGCAACGCAGCGATAACAGCCAGCTGTTTTTCGGCTGAGCCTTCCGCGTTTGCATGAAACAGAATCACCGCACCAATCGCACCCGGACCGGCCAACAGCGGTGTCGCTAACGGGAACACGGATATATCTTCCTTTGCCAGGCTGTGTTCCATCGCTTCCTTTTCCTCTTCATCGGTGGTACTCGTGCCACCGGAATGGCGCGCAAAAACCATATCAATGCCCATGATCAACAGCAGAATGCCACCTGAAGTACGCAAAGCCGCCATTGAAATCCCGAGGTGTTTGAGAAAGAATTCGCCCAGAAACATAAAACCCAGCAATAGACTGGTTGCAATCAGTACGCCTTTGAAGGCGTACAGGCGGCGACGATATGGTGTACGCGTCGGTGTCAGGCTCGCAAAAATAACCGCATTGCCAATTGGATCCACCAGCGCAAACAAAGACGCCAGCACTACAATATAGGTTTCGTAAAAATCACCTGTGAGCATTTCAGTCTCTAAACCAGTCTATTTTCAGGCCGGCGATTATCACATAGAAACTCAAAGCAGCGCTATAAAGCTATCTAAAACCAAGCTAACGCCTGCGGCGGCGGTGTTTGCCTTCAACCCGAGTATGAGTGGTTCTGGCGGGGGTAAATTGGTTTGCGGATTTACTCCGTCCAGCCTGGTTCTTTTCACGATAGGATTCATCCGGTACCAGCGCATCCGGGCCGCGACCAATCAGGTCGCTGCGCCCCATCTTATGCAGGGCTTCGCGTAACAATGGCCAGTTTTTGGGGTCATGAAAACGCAAAAAGGCTTTGTGCAGTCGCCGTTCGTTCAGGCCCCGCACCGAATGTACCTGTTTTGAATTACGGCGAATGCGAGCCAGGGGGTTATAACCAGTGTGGTACATCGCGCTGGCGACGGCCATCGGGGTGGGCAAAAACGCCTGGACCTGATCCGGGCGAAATTTATTTTTCTTTAACCACAGTGCCAGGTTAAGCATGTCTTTATCGGTTGTACCCGGGTGCGCGGCGATAAAGTAGGGAATCAGGTATTGCTCTTTACCGGCCTGCTTTGAATAACGATCGAATAACTGCTTGAAACGGTCATAGCTTCCTATACCCGGTTTCATCATTTTAGATAGCGGCCCGTCTTCGGTATGTTCGGGCGCAATTTTAAGATAGCCGCCTACGTGATGCGTCACCAGCTCTTTAACATATTCGGGGGACTCGATTGCCAGGTCATAGCGCAAACCCGAGGCCACGACCACTTTTTTAACGCCTTTAATATTTCGAATCCGACGATATAGATCAATCAGTGGTTGATGATTGGTGCCCAGGTTTTTACAAATTTTTGGATAGACGCAGGACAAGCGACGGCACGATTCCTCTATGGTTTTGTCCTTGCACAACAAACGGTACATATTGGCGGTTGGCCCGCCGAGATCTGAAATAAAACCCGTAAACTCGGGCACTTCATCGCGAATGGTTTCAACTTCTTTTACGATGGATTCTTCCGAGCGACTTTGAATAATGCGCCCCTCATGCTCGGTGATGGAGCAAAACGTACAGCCGCCGAAACAACCACGCATGATATTGATCGAAAAACGTATCATTTCCCAGGCCGGGTTTTTCTGTTTACCGTAAGCCGGATGGGGCCGCCTGATATACGGAAAGGCGTACAAAGGATCGAGCTCCTCAGTACTGAGCGGAATCGGCGGCGGATTAAGCCACACATCCCGGTTACCGTGGCGTTGCACCAGAACCCGCGCGTTTCCTGGGTTGGTTTCAAGATGAAATACTCGCGAGGTATGCGCATACAACACCTTTTCCGCCTTCACCTGTTCAAACGAGGGCAGACGAATAAAGGTCTTTTCCCGCGTGGGAATAATTGGAACTTCTACCTTAAGCCCGCCGACACCCGATGTATCAACCCCGGATTTATCCGATTTTTGATCGCACGCCGGGCGCATTTGATAAGGATCGGGTTCCGCCTGGATTTTTCCGGGTTTGTCGATATCGGTGGAATCGATCACCGCCCAGTCAGCCGGTAATCCGGTTCGCATAAATGCGGTGCCGCGTATATCGATAATACTTTTGATATCCTCTCCGGCCGCAAGGCGATGAGCCAACTCCACCACCGCGCGCTCGGCGTTACCATATAACAACATATCCGCTTTGGAATCTGGCAATATCGAACGACGCACCTTATCCGACCAGTAATCATAGTGCGCAATTCGCCTAAGGCTGGCTTCGATGCCGCCAATCACAACCGGCACACCTTTAAATGCCTCACGGGTGCGCTGGGCATAGACCAACACGGACCGGTCGGGGCGCTTACCGCCTTCTCCTCCAGGCGTATAGGCATCATCCGAGCGAACTTTGCGATCAGAGGTATAGCGGTTCACCATGGAATCCATATTGCCGGCGGTAATGCCGAAAAACAGATTTGGCTTACCCAAAACCTTAAAAGAATCGGCAGAATCCCAATCCGGTTGCGCGATAATTCCAACGCGAAACCCCTGCGTTTCGAGCAACCGCCCGATGATCGCCATGCCAAAGCTGGGGTGATCCACATAGGCATCACCCGTGACGATAATGATGTCGCAGCTGTCCCAGCCCAATGCATCCATTTCCAGACGTGACATAGGCAATACAGGAGCCGTACCCAGCTTTTTCGCCCAGAACGGGCGATACGAAAACAGAGGTTTAATAGTCTGTGTAGAGCCCATTAGCGAATCCCTAAAAGTTTATGGGTTTGCAGGCTGAGATACCATTGGGGGTGGCTCAGACAATAGTCTGTGCATGATTTCAGGATGGTGGATGCGCTTCGCCCATTATCATTGCCTGGCCCCCTGCTTTCACCTATATCTAAAGGCTGGAGGTAGAAATGATCGAAGTTTAGATCGGTAAAGTCTTGCGGGTTTACGTCTGATTGGGGAAAGACCAGTTTCAGCTCGTTGCCGGACTTCAACGCCAATTTTGTTTGCCCTTTGGGGCTGACGCATAACCAGTCGATACCAGCGGGGACCGGAAGGGTCCCATTAGTTTCGACCGCAACCTCAAAGCCTTTATGATGCACCGCATCGATTAGCGCTTCATCCAGTTGTAGTAGAGGCTCGCCACCGGTAAACACGACATAGGGCAACCCCCTCTGTTGATCAGGCCAGTACGAAACGAGGTCGTTCACCAGTTCCTGCGCGTTACTGAACCGGCCACCGCCCACGCCATCGGTACCTACAAATTCTGTATCACAAAAATTGCATTCGGCGGTGCTGCGGTGCTTTTCTTCTCCCGACCATAAATTGCAACCGGCAAAACGGCAAAATATTGCCGGCCGTCCTGCACGCGCGCCTTCGCCCTGCAGGCTATAGAATATTTCTTTAACGGTGTAACTCATTGGATCGGGCTTTTTCGCGGCTTCTATATAGAGATTTAAAGGGGCGCAATTTTATCACGTTTGCACCCGTGCATGACTTGTGTAAAGATACGCACCGAAATCCACCAAATACTAAGAGTAAAATCATGGCAAACGAGCAGTTCAAAAAACATAAAAAAATCGGCAAAAGGGAATACGAACGTGAGTTATTGCGCCTGCAGGTTGAAATGATCAAATTACAGGAGTGGATCAAACACACCAAAGATCGTGTTGTGGTTATATTTGAAGGCCGCGATGCGGCCGGAAAGGGTGGCGTCATCAAGCGCATTACCCAGCACTTAAGCCCTCGGGATGTACGCGTCGTAGCCTTGCCCGCCCCTACTGAAAGAGAACAATCTCAGTGGTATTTTCAGCGTTACGTGGCACATCTGCCCGCTGCTGGTGAAATGGTTATCCTTGATCGTAGCTGGTATAACCGCGCGGGGGTTGAACGCGTGATGGGGTTTTGTAGCGACGATGAGTACGATGATTTTATGCGTGCCTGCCCAGATTTTGAACGCATGCTTATCCGCAGCGGCATCACGCTGATCAAATACTGGTTTTCCGTCGATGACGAAGAACAGGAAAAACGTTTCCAGGCACGCATGGATACGCCGACCAAACGCTGGAAACTCAGCCCTATGGATCTGGAGTCGCGTGACCGTTGGCAGGCCTATTCCAAAGCCAAAGATGCGATGTTTGCCTACACCGACACCAAACAAAGTCCCTGGTACGTGGTGAATGCAGACGTCAAAAAACATGCGCGCCTGAATACGATGGAACATCTATTGTCCATGTTTGACTACCAGGACCTTACACCAAAGAAATTTGATCTCCCAAAACGTACCGGCATCTCGGGGGAATATGTTCGTTCGCCAATGGATGAACAAACGTTTGTTGCGCAGATTTATCCTAAGGAAAAAGAAGGAAAGGAGGCTAAAAAATAACGGTAGTCGTATTGAATACGCCCACTTTAGTACAAGAGGTCGGGAAGGGATATCTCGGCTCCAGATTCCAGAGTACCGGTTAGATTTTGAATCCCCCTCTATCCCCCCTTTTTCTAAGGGGGAGGTTAAGGCTTTAAATCGCTAAATACTCGTGACGTAACTCTTCGTTGTCCAGAACTTCCTGCGCACTACCGTCATACACCACTACTCCGGTATCGAGAATCACCGCACGATCAGCGAGCTTAAGGGCTGCCACGGCGTTTTGTTCCACAATGATAGAGGTGAACCCGAGCTGTTTCAGTTCCAGCAGGATGGTTTCGATTTCACGCACGATAGTCGGTGCCAGGCCTTCATAAGGCTCATCAAGCAATAGTATTTTAATGTCACGTGCCAGCGCCCTGGCCACCGCGAGCATTTGTTGCTCGCCGCCTGATAAGGTCGTGCCCATTTGCATGCGGCGCTCAGCTAATCGCGGAAAATGCCCGTATATTTGCTCCAGCGGCCAGCCTATGGGTTCTTCTATCTGGGCCAAAATAATATTTTCTTCAACCGTCAGGCCTGGAATAATAGCCCGGTCTTCCGGCACCAGCTGTATACCGGCACGCGCAGCCTGAAAATCTTGCATTTCATGCACAGCCTGCCCTTGCAGGTAAATCTCGCCGCCCCGAATTTCGGGCGCTGCAGCCCGGGCAATGGCGCGCATAGTTGAAGTCTTCCCGGCACCATTTCGGCCCAGCAACGCCAGAATTTCTTTTTCGTTAATATCAAAGGAAACGCCCTGCACGATGTAAGACTCCGCGTAATAAGCGTGAATATCCCGTACCGAGAAATAGGGCATTTCCCCCGCTTCGGTTTTTGGTTCAAGACTTAATGGTTTATCTTCACTCATCGTCGGCGGCCTCGCCCAGGTAGGCTTCTCTAACTTTAGGATCGTTTTTCACTTCTTCGGGTGTCCCTTCTGCAATGATTTTGCCTTGTGCTAAAACGGAGATGTAATCCGCTAATGAAAATACCACGTGCATATCGTGTTCGATAATGACTTTGGTCATCCCGCCGGCTTTGATTTTCTGTAAAAGCTCAATTGTTTGATTGGTATCGTGACGCGCCATCCCCGCCGTCGGCTCATCAAGCAGCAGTAGGCGTGGATGCTGAATTAGACACATCGCTAACTCAAGACGCCGTTTATCACCGCGTGAAAGCGCTGACGCAAGATTGTTCATCTGGCTGGCCAGACCCATGTCTTCAAGATAATGTTCCGCCTCTTCAAGCATTGCTTTATCACGCCGCAGGCTTGCAAAGGGTGCAAATTTGTAGGCGCCATCGCGGCGTGATAACACAGGCAGAATGACATTTTCAATCAGCGGCAAATCCGGAAATATTTCCGGCGTTTGAAAAACCCGCGCGATTCCGAGCTGGTTTATCTCATAGGGCTGTTTACCGGTAACCAGCTCACCATCAAAGGTAACCGTACCTCGATCCGGCTTAATTAAACCGACACAAACATTCAAAAGCGTAGATTTACCGGCACCGTTCGGCCCGATGATGGCATGCGTTCTGCCTTCTTTAACCGACAGATCGACATCGGATAGCGCCAGCAAACCACCAAAACGCTTTTCAACATCATCAACGTGGAAAATGGTATTTTCCATTATTCGCCCTCCTTGGTGCCGCTCGCATTACTGACGGTGCTTGCAACTGGTTGCGGGGTTTTCTTTTTAGGCCTAAAGGTCGAAGCAAGTTTACTAAACCCTGACACCAGGCCACCCGGCAGGAAGATAACGATTAACATGAACACCAGACCCAGGGTCAAATGCCAGCCACTGCCTACAAATGGGGAAATGACATAGGCTACGATGGACTGCATACCTTCAGGCAGCCATGACAACATCTCAAATAGATTTTGGTCTCCAATGGAAGAAAATATATTCTCGAAATACTTAATCACTCCAGCGCCGATGACCGGGCCGATCAAGGTACCCAGGCCACCCAGAATTGTCATCAGAACGACTTCGCCCGACGCGGTCCATTGCATACGCTCTGCACCGGCCAGCGGATCTGTAACGGCCAGCAACGCACCCGCAAGTCCTGCATACATACCAGAAATTACGAAAGCCGCCAGCAAGTAAGGCCGAGGGTTAAAACCCGTGTATTTCATCCGGTGTTGATTGGATTTAATACCGCTCAGCGTAAGGCCAAATGGCGAGCGAAAAATCTTCAGCGAAATCCAGAAACAGATGATAAGAACCACCGCACAAAAATAAAATCCCGAATAACCGCTCATCTTGATACCGAACAGATTGGTGGAAGGTATTCCTTCGGAAACGGCCTTAGTGAACATATTGTCAATATAACGCGGGTCAGCCAACCTGAGTTGCAAACCGGTTTCACCATTGGTGATCGGCGTCAGCACCGAGTACGCCAGGTTGTATGACATTTGCGCAAAGGCCAGCGTTAGAATCGAGAAATAGATTCCCGAACGACGCAAGGAAATGTAACCGAGAATAACCGAAAACAAACCAGACCACATCACTGCAAACAAAATAGCCGGCAGTATATTCATGGTCAGCAACTTAAATGACCAGACCGCCGCATAGGAACCGATACCCAGGAATACAGCGTGGCCAAAGGAGAGGTATCCGGTCAATCCAAATAGAATATTAAAGCCGATGGCAAAAATACCGTAGATAGCAAATTTTTGCAGCAAATCCGGGTAATTAGCACCGATTGGGGTTAACCAGATGGGTGCCGTCAATACCGCTGCAATAAACACGAGCATGATGATCAAATCTTTGGTAGCGCTAGTTTGTTTCATCATCAGTCCTCCATCACGCCTTCGCGACCGAACAAACCACGCGGTCTGACCAGGATAATAATGACCGCTACCAGATAAATTATGATCTGGTCGATCCCGGGAATCAGACTTTTAATTTCATTCATGGCCGCAAAAGATTGTAAAAGTCCCAGTAAAAACCCCGCTGCGACAGCACCGCCCAGCGAACCCATGCCGCCTACCACCACGACCACGAAGGACAACACCAGAAAATCCATGCCCATATGATAATCAGGCGGTAACATGGGGGTATACATCGCACCCGCCACACCGGCTACTACAGCACCCAGGCCAAAGACGATCGTAAATTTACGTTGAATATCGATACCAAGCAAGCCTACCATTTCCCGGTTGCGCATGCCGGCTCGTACCACCATTCCAAATGTTGTGAGCTGCAAAAAAGCGAATACCGCGGCGATAACCGTCAAAGAAAACACAAAATAGATCAGACGCCACCAGGGGTAAACGATGGTATCGCTCATGCCCAGCCAGGTGCCGATGTTGGCACTGCCGGACACAATATCCGGTGCAGGCACCGGTATCGGATTGGCGCCGAAATTGGCCTTGATGATTTCCTGAACTACGATTGCCAGACCGAAGGTAACCAGAATCTGTTCGGCGTGCGTGCGTTTGTAAAAGTGGCGAATTAGCCCGCGCTCCATTGCTAGCCCGATCAATAGCATAACCGGAATGGCGACGACGATTGATATCGGAACGGCATAATCAATAATTATCGATCCCGTCTCCCCCCACCATATTTCCAGATAAGGAATTTCCTTGTACGCTTCAAAAAAGGTAATGCTCTCATCGCGCACTTTTTGCGAAATGGTTAGAATGGACTGAACGCTTACCGCACAAAAGGCGCCCAACATAAACAATGCACCATGTGCAAAGTTGACCACACCCAGCGTACCAAAAACCAGTGTCAGACCGAGAGCAATGAGTGCGTAAGCGCCCCCCTTATCCAGACCGTTTAAAACTTGTAGAAAAATTGCGTCCACATCAAGACCCGTTGTTTGGAATTAAAGCCACATCCGTGAGGCCATTAACAATTTAATGGCCTCACGGATACAGCTTAAAGTTCCGGGTATCGTAACGATACCCGGAGAACTGTAAGCTACAAGGTTGATTAAACCCCGTTGTTAGCAGGACCTAAGTCACCACCGGCAAACATCTCGTGATCAGGCTTGTACTCAACCTGCGCGCGAGGTGTCACTTCGACTACTTCCAGTACGTCGAATTGTGAAGAAGGATTCTCTTTACCTTTCACAACCAGTACGTCTTTGAAGCACTGGTGATCTTCTGCACGATACTCAGTCGGGCCGTTACCCATGCCGTCGAACTTGTAACCTTCCAGTTGCTTGATCACTTCAGAAGGCATGAAAGTACCGGCACGTTCGCATGCATCAGCATACAACAGCGCTTGTACGTAGCAAGTGTGAGCCGCCTGTGAAGGTGGAAAACCGTACTCTGCGCCAAACGACTTAACGAAGGCTTGTGAACCTGCATCAGGCAACGACCAGTGCCAGTTAGTGGAACCGAAGATTCCCTTAACATTATCACCGGCACCCTGCGCCATCAGACGTGAATACAGCGGTACAACAATGGTGAAGTCTTTACCGTTGACCTGCTTATCACGCAAACCAAACTGAACCGCCTGAGTCAGGGAGTTGATCATGTCCTTACCATAGTGGTTCAGGATCAGTGTATCCGCACCTGAATTCAATACCGGGGTAATAAACTGGCTGAAATCGCCCGCGCCCACCGGAGTTTTAACCGTGGCAGCCGTTTTCCAGCCAATATTTTCAGTCGAAGCGATCATTGACGCTTCCTGGGTCCATCCCCAGGTGTAATCTGCAGTCAGATGATAAGCATTACGCTCGTTACCGTAGTTCTTCTCCAGTACCGGTCCCAAGGCAGCGCCAGACATATAGGCATTGAAGAAGTGGCGGAAACCGTTACGACGTTTATCTTTGCCCGTGGTATCGTTTGAGTGCGTCAAACCGGCCATAAAGATAACGCCTGCTTCCTGACACAATGACTGAACTGCAATCGCCACGCCCGAAGAAGAGCCGCCCGTAACCATGGTTACGCCGTCTTTTTCGATCATGCGCTTGGCTGAAGCACGTGCCGCATCCGATTTAGTCTGTGTATCACCCGTTACATAGGTGACTTTCTTGCCTAATACACCACTACCGCTTAAAGAAATAGGCTTCATGGTATTCATCATACCGCCGTCGCCTTCACCATTGATGTGCTTGACCGCGAGTTGATAAGCGCGCAATTCATCGCCACCTTCATCCGCATATGCACCCGTTTGTGGCACATTAAAGCCGAACGTGACGTTAGCTGCACTGCCCGGATCATTTAGAAATTCGGCTGCAAATGCGTTCCTGGTGAAAAACATCGGTGCACTTATTGCCGCACCCGTGACCGCACCGGCCTTTAGTACGCCACGACGTGACCATTTACTAGTAATAATTTTTGACATATCTACTCCTATCCTGTTGGTTATTAACGATTTCATGATAAACATCATATTTGGGCTCGAAACGCCCTTTGCGTGAAAACAAAGCGCCTCCACACACATCGCGATTACATAAAATTCCGCAATTGAAGCTTACTCTAGGCAAATTCATCAGCAGCCGCAATTAGACCTGCCTCCTATTGACAAAGGCCGGGCGTTGTGTCTAATTCACCCCCATGCGCACCCTTCCCACTGAATTAATCGCTTTCATTGCGATTGCGTACGTCTCAATTCTATTTTTCATCGCTTATCGCGGTGATAAAAAAACCAGCGGCGGGTTTTTTGCCCGGCACCGAACCGTGGTCTATAGCCTGTCGCTTGCAGTTTATTGCTCTTCATGGACTTTTTTTGGTGCCGTCGGTTCGGCCGCCCGCAGTGGTTGGGACTTCTTTGCTATCTATCTGGGGCCAATACTGGTCTTTGTACTGGGTTACAAAGTTATTCAGCGCATCATTATCATCAGCAAGCAATACAGTATTACTTCGATTTCTGATTTCCTGTCCTCGCGTTACGGAAAAAGTAGAAGCATTGCGGTCCTGGTCACCTTTATAGCAGTTATTGGCTCGCTGCCCTATATCTCTCTGCAGCTACATGCCATCTCAATCAGTTTTACCACGCTGACCACGCCGGTCAACAGCGCTGAATACTATCGTGCCGTAGACAGTCTCTGGTCAGACACCGCATTCTATGGCGCGCTTATCCTGGCGTTATTTAGCATTCTATTCGGCACCCGACATCTAAGCGCAACCGAGCACCACCGGGGTATGATGAATGCAATCGCATTTGAATCGATCGTTAAACTCATCGCGATTCTGCTCGTGGGCCTGTACGCGACTCAACTACTGTTTGCGCAATTTGACTGGCACCAGATCATGCGACAGCCTTTTGAGCTGACCTCGATCAATACTGAAACCAGCCGGTTCTCACTATCCGATTTCACCACTAAACTGTTGCTCAGCATGAGCGCTATCATGCTGCTGCCCAGACAATTCCAGGTAACCGTAGTAGAAGCAGAAGACCATCGGCAGATGGAATCCGCACGCTGGCTACTACCCCTGTATTTGCTATTGATCAGCCTGGCCGTGGTACCCATCGCGCTGGCCGGGCTGATGTTGCTTCCCGGCAGCGGGAATGCCGATTTTTTCGTTCTTCATCTACCCCAGCAAAACTCCGAGTTTTCGCTCGCTATGATCGCCTTCGTTGGAGGCATTTCAGCCGGGACCGGCATGGTGATCGTCGCCTCCATCAGCCTGAGCACCATGGTTTGCAATGACGTGGTGATGCCTTTACTGATTCGATCAAAATATATCGATATACAGCAACGCCCGGACCTGAGCCAGTTAATCCTGCGCATCCGCAGGGTAACCATTGTGCTATTGCTACTCAGTTCATACGGTTATTTCAGGCTATCGGGCAACAATCAGCAACTGGCCAACATGGGTCTGCTTTCCTTCGCCGCTATTATTCAGTTTGCCCCGGCGATGATTGCCGCTTTATACTGGCAAGGCGCGAATCAACGAGGCGTACTCATGGGCCTGGGTATCGGCTTTATCACCTGGGCCTATACTCTGCTCATGCCCAATTTTATTTCGCCTGAGACATTGAGCGCCACCTTTGCCCAAACAAGCTGGCTGCATCCGCATCACTTATTTAATATTCACTTCAGCTCCTCCCTGACCCACGGCGTAATTTGGAGCCTTGTCCTCAATACAACGGTAATGATCATCGGCTCGCTCCGATACGCACCTTCCATGCTGGATAAAATTCAGGCCAGCATTTTCACCCACACCTATGTAGAGCCCGAGGCTCTGAGTCAAGCGGCCAATTTCGCCGCCAACGCAACCGTAGCGAACGCAAAAATACTCTGTGTCAGCATAATCGGACATGCCAGCACTGAACGACTATTTAATCAGCATGAACAACAGCGTGATGACGAATTAATTGATACCAACATTGTAGACAAGAAACTGATTGAAGCCATCGAGCGCGCCATCGCAGGGGTTATCGGCGCGTCTTCTGCCCGACACATCATCACTACCCAGTTACTTGGCGAGGATGTGTCCGCTGAAGATCTGTTTGTGATGATGGATGAAACGTCGCAGGCACTGCGCTTTAACCAGGATATTCTGCAGGCGAGCTTTGAAAATATCTCACAGGGCATTAGCGTGGTAGACAAAAACCTCAAGCTGGTGGCGTGGAACAGCCGCTACCAGGCGATGTTTGAATACCCTGATGAGCTACTGAAAATTGGCACTCCAATTGAAGATCTCATTCGTTATAACGCCGAACGTGGCGACTGCGGCTCCGGTGAAACCGGATTTTTGATCGAGCGTCGCCTGAGCCATTTGCGAAATAGCGGCGCCTACTCTTCAGAAAGGAAACGCCGAGGCTCCTACATTAAAATAAACGGCAACCCCATACCCGGGGGCGGCTTTGTCACCAGTTTTACCGACATCACCGAACAAAAAAATATCGAACTGGCGCTCAGGAACAGCGAATCACGCATTCGCCTGTACACCGATAATCTTCCCTTGATGCTGTGTTACATCGGTCGCGACGAAAATGTGCATTTTTCTAACAAGGCCTATAACCAGTTCATCGGCAAATCCCGTGATGAGATTCAAAATGTTTCGGTTCACACGCTATTTGATCATATACAATTTAAAGACCGGGAAGGACATATTGAGTATGCACTGGAAGGCAATATTACCGAATTTCACTGCAGTCGTCAGAATGACACGGGCCAGACGACCTATTACCAGGTTAATTACATACCGCAATTTGTCAAAACGGGCGAGGTTGACGGGTTCTTTGCGATTTATCAGGATATTACTCAAAGCGTCGAAGCATCAGATTTACTCAAAAAAACCAATGAGCAACTCGAGGACAGAGTTACAGAGCGTACCCGGGACCTGGAAGGCCTTAATCGACAGCTCAAATCACTCACCAAAAGTAAAACACGTTTCCTGGCGGCTGCAAGCCATGATTTGCTGCAACCCATTAACGCTGCACGCCTGTTCACCAACAGTTTGATCGACCAGCCTGAATCGCAAAACCAGCGCGATGTTAATTTACTGCATAAGATCGATTCTTCACTGGTCGGCGCAGATAAACTGCTTCGTGCTCTACTCGATATTTCCAGACTTGATACGGGCACATTAAGTCCTGATATCAGCCATTTCGCTATTGCTGAATTAATGGAAGATTTAAGCATAGAATTAAGCCCTCTAGCGGCGAGAAAAGGCCTGGTAATTAAATTTAAACCATCCACAGCAATGGTGAGCAGTGACAAGACCCTGCTCAGGTCAATTATTCAAAATCTTGTGAGTAATGCGATTCGGTATACCTCCTGCGGACGGATTCTGATTGGCTGTCGCCCAAAAGGCGATACGCTACAAATCCAGGTCTACGATACCGGAACGGGAATCAGCGAGGGGAATTTGCCTTATATATTCGAAGAATTTCACCGTATTCAGAACCCGGCTGACAATGAAAAACAGGGCCTGGGACTCGGGCTCGCGATCACCAAACGCCTGGCTGAGATACTTAAGCACCCGCTTGATGTTCAATCGAAGATAGGTCGCGGCAGTCAATTCAGCATCACCCTGCCCCGTTATTTCGGCACGGTACACACCATACCCGAAAGTAAGACCTGGAAGCCAGCAGGAAACCTGGCGGGTATGACGGTGCTGTATCTAGAAAATTCAGTCGATTCACTGGATGCCATGGCAGCGTTACTGAACAGCTGGGGTTGCGATGTAGTCAAATGCGCCACCTTTGAGCAAGCCAAAAAAGCCATAGGGCAGCAAGGCCATTCTATCGACATGATCCTCGCCGATTATCGTCTGGATGAACAACAGACTGGTCTGGACTTTCTTAACATCGCACGCGAGTTTGACGAAAATACTACCGGCGTACTGGTTACTGCAGAACAGGATCTGGCCATAAAGAAAACTGCGATTGAAAACGGGCATATGTTCCTCGCCAAACCCGTTGAGCCGGCCGCACTGAGAGGCATACTGAGGCGATTGGCAAGCATGCGAAAATCAAGATTCGCCAAAGCTTAGTATACCGATCCGGATAGCTAGAAATCCGTCTTCACGCCTCCTTCTGAAATACGTCGCGCGACAAAACCATCCAGTTCGTCTTTAATTGCCGCATCCAGAGGTGGTTTTTCATATTCACGTAAGGCCTGCTGGTAGAGTATATTGGCCTTAGTCGCTGCTTCGGGTGATCCCGCTTCCTGCCAGGATTCGTAATTTCGCCAATCTGAAATCAGCGGTGCGTAAAAGGCGTCTTTGTAGCGTGCCTGGGTGTGTGCTGTTCCAAAGAAATGACCACCGGGGCCCACTTCATCAATAGTATCCAGCGCCAGCTCCTGGTCGTCAATTTGTATTGGCTGCAAGAATTGCGATACCATTTGCAGCAGATCAACGTCCAGAATAAATTTTTCGAAGGATGCGCATAAGCCCCCTTCTAACCAGCCTGCTCCGTGTTTGAGCAAGTTACAGCCACCTGTAATAGCGCCCCACAAAGAGAATACCGATTCATACGCAGCCTGGGCATCCACTGCGTTGGCAGCACATACATTTGATGAGCGATACGGCAGACCGTAGCGTCTTGCCAGTTGCCCGCCGGCGACCGCGGTTTTCATATATTCGGGTGTGCCGAACGCCGGCGAACCGGACTTCATATCCACGTTAGAGGTAAACCCACCGTACATAACCGGTGCCCCTGGTTTGACGGCCTGGGATAGAACATATCCAGCCAGCGCTTCGGCGTTTTGTTGTGCCAGTGCACCCGCAAGCGTGATGGGGGCCATGGCGCCTGCCAGCGTGAATGGAGTTATGATGGTAAGCTGATTTAATCTGGCCATTTCGATAATGCCCTCGGCCATGACCGTATCGAGCACCAGCGGCGAATTAATGTTGACCGTGGTCATGACACTGGTCTCTCGTTCGAACTGAGCCTGATCCACTCCGCGACCGATACGCACCATTTCCAGCGCATCTAAAAGGCGGTGTTTCTCAGTGGCATATCCACGCAAAGGTTTATCCGTCAATTGAATAAGATCGCGCGTACCTTCGAGATGACGAATTGAGGGGTGCCAGTCAATGGGCTCCACAGGGTAACCCCCCCACGCAACCGATGATATTAAAATGCTGCGCGAGCTTAACAAACTTACGAAAATCCTCGATATTTCCTGAACGTCTGCCGCCCTGTAGATCAGAGCAATTGGGTGCAGAACTAACACAATCGAAGACCACGTGATTCCCGCCGATAGTGATGTTGTTCTCGGGATTACGCGCATGAACTATTATTTTTTCAGGCGCCTGGCCAATGCTCTGCTCGAACATTTCCGGATCAAAACGAACGCGCGCAGAACCTTTGTGGACGATTGCGCCCGCTTTTGCAAGGATTTCCCGCGCTTCAGGAAGCAAGACATCAAGACCGGTATACAGCTAACCCCACTGCGCCTTGTTATGCTTAGATCTGGTAGAACATTTCCGACAATATCGCAGCATATGCAGGTCTAAAGGGCGGCTTCTAGCCCTACTTCCTGATATTGAGTAGCCAACCATAAGTACCTTCATATTTGAGAAAATCACCATGGCATTTCCCACACAATCTCCCTACCTCATCATTGGTGCAGGCATTCATGGCTTGAGCACCGCCTACCACCTTGCGCTTGAACTCAAGGCACGAGGTAAAGGCTCTGGTAAAGATATCATCATTCTGGACAAAGGCGGTATTGCAGCCGGTGCAACCGGAATTGCCTGCGGCGTGATTCGTAATAACTATTTTCAACCGGCCATGCGTGAATTAATGGCGCATAGCGTGAACATTTGGGAAAGCGACCCCGAGACCTACAGCTATCACCCTGTGGGTTATATGCAGATTTCCTTTGAAGGCATGCATGCAGATATAGCCTCTATTTACGAACAGCAAAAAGCCATCGACTACACTTCACGGTTCATTGAAGGTGAAAAAGATTGCACCCGCTACATGCGTGGTTTATTTGATGACTGGCAAGCTAAAAATATCACCTCTGTCCTGCATGAAATGCCAGGGGGGTATGCCAATAACACCAAAGCTATGTATGGCCTGGCCACAAAGGCAGAAGCGGAAGGCGTACGCATAATTACCGGGGTAACCGTGACGGGTTTCGATGAAGATAACAGCAATACGATCAAAGCTGTTAGAACCGACAAAGGCACGATTGAAACCGATTATGTGGTGATTGGCGCGGGCCCCTGGGCAAAACAGTTCTGGGGCATGCTCAACATGCCAAAAACAATCAGTATAAAAAGCTCACAAACCGGTGAACTTGCTGAAAATGTTCCCATGTGGACCTACTGGTCTTTGCAGGAAGGCACCCTGGGGGTCGATCCAAAGATGCAGATCACCAACGATGGAAAAATGCCGCCCGTCATTCATGTTGATACCAATGCACCGCTATACTCAGAACACGACGGCCGTTTGATAACGGATCAACTATGGGGCATCTATTACAAACCTGATTTTCATTTCGACGGCATACAGGGTGGCGCCGCACCGTTTATTGTAGATAAACCGGCCGATGACGTCGCGGTAGACCCTTATGGTCCTGAATCACCCGAGTTTATCGTGGGCGAGGATTTCGCAGAGATGTGGGTCTCAGGGCTCGCACATTGTCAAAAACGATTTGAAGGCACCCTGGCTGAATACAAAACTCACGAGCCATCGGGTGGGATTGGCGCATTTACGCCAGATAGTTTTCCCGTATTTGATACCGTACGTTCAAATTGTTATCTGATAGCGGATTCGAATCACGGCTACAAAATGCTGGGCGTAGGCAAACTGGTGGCCGAAGATATTTGTGGGCAAACATCATCTTTACTCATACCCTTTCGATTTTCCAGGTATATCGAAGGCAAGCTGCATCCGGTATCCAACAGCCCCTTTCCGTGGAGTTAAAAGGAAAGGTATACAATCACCTGCCCCTCCTTTATAGAAGGTGTCGTAAAAGCTCCCCTCTTTTTAAAGAGGGGCTGGGGGAGATTTTAATTCCAGACATAATGCGGCACTATCAACATGTTGCCTGTCATTCTAAATCCCCCTCGGCCCCCTCGCAAGCCTCCCCCTTTTCCAAAGGGGGAGGCTTTTCTTTACTTTTGCGAGCTCCTCTTACAGGTGGCATCGTGCGATTAATTTGTATTAACCGGCATTACACCGTCGAATTTCGGAGACAGTTTTACTACTGTCCGGTTAAAGCGTCATTCCCGCGAAGGCGGGAATCCATAAGCCTGTTTCTGACCGTATTATGGATCCCCGCATACGCGAGGATGACGATAAAACGGGATTTAGGTTTTAAGTCTCTA
>JAUVBY010000023.1 GCA_030590945.1 Gammaproteobacteria bacterium
ACCCGACAGACTCCTATATAGGTAAATGGTCTACCAAATTACCGATATTGTTCATCAGGAGATCAGCGTGCTCACTCAGGGTTTGCTCACTGCTTGCGCCGCTTAGGACGCCAATCGCGACGGCACCCGCGGCGCGCGCCATTTTTAAATCGTGGACGGCATCGCCTATGACGGCGACCTGTGCGGGGACCAGATCAACCTGTTTGCAAAAGGCGTGCACCATTCCCGGGCCGGGCTTAATGCCGAAACCTGAATCCGCGCCACAGTAAAATGCCATATGATCGTGCACGCTCAGGCCGTTCAGGGTTTGTTTTACGTTGATTTCATCGTCCATGGATGCAACACCCAGCGTGTAGCGATCACCGAGTTTCGCCAATAGTCCGGTCATATTATCAATGACGGGCACGGTATTTTCGAGTGATGCGTAAATGATGGCTTGCATTTCAGCTCGCAGCGAATCGATTAAATCAGCCCCGACCATCGTAGACCAGCGCTTATAAATATTCTCGCTGGTTTCAAACGCGATCGCAGAATCTTCTGCCCAGGAATCACTTTCGGGTACATAACCGCCATCAACCATCAGTTTCATTTGTAGATCAGGCTGTCCGGCGCGATCCGCGATCAGGCCGGTGACGTCCTTTATGGGTTGTAACCAGGAAGCGGAGAAATCGATTAAGGTGCCGTCTTTATCGAACAACAGGCCTTTTATATGATTGAGGTTGGTTTTTGGTTTTTTATTCAAAATGAAGTTTTGCTTTGACGTTATGCTGTAAGGTTCAAAATCTTATCCGGCGTTTAAATCCCCCTTAGTCCCCCTTTGTTAAAGGGGGAGACAGCAATATTCCTGATAAGTGCGGGATTTTTAACCCAGCGCCTTATTGATAATTTCGCTGACGTTGTCAGATAGCCCCTCATGTTCGGCAATGATCAGCATTTGTTCTTTCATCAACGCCTGGCGCGCTGCATCATAGCGTTTCCACTGGTTAAAACAGCTAACCATGCGCGCGGCAACCTGGGGGTTGATCGCGTCCAGCTTGAGTATCCATTCTGTGGCAAATTTGTAACCGCTGCCATCCCGGGCGTGAAAGGTCACAGCATTGCCGTGCAAAAATCCACCGATCAGAGAATACACCTTGTTCGGGTTTTTAATGTCAAAGTCGGGATGTTTGCTCAGGTGTACAATATTGTTCAATGCCCGTTTGCCGACCTGCTGGCTTTGCAGGCTGAACCATTTATTGATTAATAAATCCTCACTTTGCCATTGGCGATGAAAATCATCCAGATAGGCCTGTTTATTGGCGTACTGGCATCGATTCAGTGCACTGAGCGCAGACATGGTGTCCGTCATGCAGCCGGCCTGTTCGTACTGGCGCGTGGCGTGCGTATACGCGCCATCATTTTCAACGCGTATCATAATCGAAAGACAGGCATCTCGAAGTGCACGGTGACCGGTCTCCTCAGACGTCCACTGTCCCGAACTTTGAGTCTGCTCAGTCATATAACGTTCGTGCAATACATGGCGATGCGTATCGGCGATTTTTTTGATCAACAACTCGCGCGTTTGATGCACAAGATCCGGATCAATGGTGTCCATCGCCTGGCTGATATAAGATTCACCGGGCAGAGTCAGCAGCTGAGCAAGCAGGGCGGGGTCGGTTCGGGTATCACCGAGGATATGATCATACAGGCCAAGATACGCCGGGCTGGGGAATTCGGGCTTATGCGCCATGATACCGTTAATTTGATTCATGCTCAGGCGTTGCATGGCCTCCCAGCGATTGAAAGCATCATCGTCATGTTTCGCCAGAAAAATCAGGCTGTGCTCATCCTGGTCATAGTCGAGCTTGACGGGTGCGCTGAAGCCCCGTAATGCCGAGATAACCGGTGCCGTTTTAACATCTTCAAATTCAAATGTTTGCTGGTTTTTAATCAAATGTAATACGGTTTCATTGCAAGCCTGCTCAGCAAAATTAAAAGACAAGTGCTGACCGACGCCGTCAAACAGCGCAATTTTAATGGGGATTAAAAAGGCGGCTTTATCGTTTTGCTCAGGAGTATCGGGCGTGCTTTGCCGGAAGATTAGACTGAGAACCTTTCGCTCCGCATCGTATGCTGTCTCAAGTTTCACCTTAGGCGTGCCTGCCTGGGAATACCAGAGCCGAAACTGGTGCAGATCCAGACCGCTGTCTTCTTCCATGGTGTGCACAAAATCATCGGTGGTGACGGCCTGACCGTCGAATTTTTCAAAGTATCGATTGCAGGCGCGCCTGAAACCGGTCTCACCGAGTAATGTGTGCAGCATACGCACTACTTCAGCGCCTTTGTTGTATACCGTAACGGTATAAAAGTTGTTAATTTCTTCGTAACTGTCCGGCCTGACCGGATGCGCCATCGGGCCCGAATCCTCTTTAAACTGTACGTTTCGCAGTATATTGACATCATTAATTCGCTGCACACCAGCCGAGCCCATATCACCGCTGAACTGCTGGTCACGAAACACCGTGAAGCCTTCCTTGAGGCTGAGTTGAAACCAGTCGCGGCAGGTCACGCGATTGCCCGACCAGTTGTGAAAGTATTCGTGCCCGATCACGCCTTCAATAGCATGATAATCCTGGTCTGTCGCAATCTCCGGGCGCGCGAGTACGTATTTAGTATTAAATATGTTCAGGCTTTTATTTTCCATTGCGCCCATGTTGAAATCACCCACCGCGACAATATGATAAATATCCAGGTCATATTCCCGATCGTAAACCTGCTCATCCCAGAGCATGGATCGTTGCAGCGACGCCATGGCATGCGCGGTTTTTCCGGCGTCTTCCGGGCGCGTGAGCAGGTGTAAATCGACGGGTTTTCCGCTGCGTGTGGTGAAGGTATCACTGTGGCTGACCAGGTTCCCCGCCACCAGTGCAAATAAATACGTGGGTTTTGGAAATGGATCCTGCCATACCGCGTAATGGTTTTCGCCCGTTTCGCCCTGATCGATCAGGTTGCCGTTCGACAGCAGTATCGGGTAGCTGACTTTGTCTGCAATCAGCTTGATGGTGTAGCGTGTTAATACATCCGGCCGATCCAGGCTGTAAGCGATGCGTCGAAAACCCTGAGCTTCACATTGCGTACACAGCATATCCCCGGATTGGTAAAGGCCATTTAAGCTGGAATTTTGTTCAGGGCGGGTCAGGCTGACGATGCTCAGCGAAAATTTCTGCGGAACGCCTGAAATGGCCAGGGTTTTATCATTGACCTTAAAATCGTCATTCGAGACCGGGCTGCCATCAATATGAATCGAGACCAGTTCCAGCGCTTCACCATCCAGTATTAAGGTATGAGAATTACCCAGAGCTTCGAACTCATAACGCGCAGTAACCCGGGTTTCGGCTGGATTCAACTCAAAATCAAGCTCACAATTGATCAGCTTGAACTCGGGCGGTTTATAGTCTTCAAGATAAACGGTGGGGTTGTCGGTTGTTTTAAGCATTTTAGTTCGCGGTGATTCCGAGCACGCTTAGATCGATGATTTCAGCGGGCAAATTATGTGTCATCCATTGTTGTACCGGTTGTAGCGCGGGCTCGCGCGCTAGTGCGGAAGTATATAATGCCAGTACTCGAGGTAAATGTTCAAGATAAATTGCCTTGTTGTCGCGTTTATATAAGCGCACAAAAATGCCCAGTACTTTTGCGTGACGCTGGGCGGCCAGTACATTTAGCCAGGGTGTCAGCGCTTTTTGTGATGGAAAGTCTTTTTGTTTTGCCATAGCGGCGAAATAACGCTGTAGGCATCGGTCTCTGAGCGCATCGGGTATATCGCGTCGGGCGTCTTCAATCAACGACATCAAATCATACGCGCTTGAGCCCATCAGGGCATCCTGAAAATCCAGCAGACCGCAGAGGGCCGGTTGCTCAGCCCGTTCCACGCGCATCAGGTTATCAACGTGATAATCACGCAGTACCAGGGTATGCGGGTGGGGCGTCAGTTTTGCAAAGGATTCCTGCCAGGCAGCGGAGTAGCGGTCTTTTTGACTGGTGCTTGCCGGCTGGCCGGTCATCGCCGGGAAAAACCATTCGGTTAATAACTGTGCTTCACCGATCAAGGTGCTTATATCATATTCATCGATCGACAATCCTGCGAATACGCCTATGCGGTGTAAGTCGATCAGCGTATCGATGGCCAGATCGTAGAGCGCGTTTTCCTGCGAGGGTTCAGCCGCCAGGATGCGGGTAAAGGTATCGCTACCAAAATCCTCAATAAGCATCAGTCCCTGCGATACATCCATACTGTATATGGCGGGTGCGTGTAAGCCTTTGCTGCGCAAAAAGCGGGCGATATCAGCAAACTCAGAAACTGGTTTTTCCGGGGGAGGGGCATCCATCAACATAGCAGTTTGGCCGTTTAATTCAAGCCGCCAGTAACGCCGGAATGAGGCATCCTGGTTTAGGGGGCGACGCTGAGCCAATTGCCAGGGAGAACCTTCCAGGAAGGTATTGATCAGAGCTTCGCGTGAGTTCATTGCGCGGGGAGCGTGCTATTTCAACGCTTTGAGCAGGGCGTCCTTGAGGCAGGTCTGCTGCTTCTTATTCAGGGCCTGTTTGGTGTTGCGCTGACTGACGATAAATCGATCTTCTGCTTTTTCACCTACGGTCGTGATATGTGCAGAAATCAGCCGGATACGACACTTTGCAACGGCCGTCGCTATGATGTGAATCAGGCCCGGTTGATCCAGCGCGGTGATGCTAATGATGGTGGTCTGCTCATCCTGGGCAATTGTAAAACGAATGTTTGCTTCGATGTGAAATTGCTGCAGACGGCGTGGGATCATCTTCTTGATCGGAGCACGGTGTTCGCGCGCCTGTAACAGGGCGCTACGCATTCGTTCCCGGTGTGAATCCAGGTCCTGCAGATCGGATTCGGTGTGGTCACTGGTTACGGTGAAAATGAGCACGGTAAACCCCGGGTTGGCCGCATGAATACGTGCCTGCACGATATTTTGGCCCAGTTGTTCGATTACCGAGGTTACGGTGCTCAGCAATACGTCGGTATCAGCGGTATAAATGAGATATTGCCCGGCTTCGATTTCAGTAATATAACGTATTTCAACCACCGGTAAATCCAACGCGGAGGCCTGACAAATGGCTTCAGCGTGCCAGGCAATCGTGTCCGGCGCGTACATGTGCAAATATTCTTCATCAAGCATTGCCCAGTACTGATCAAATCGTTCTCGCGGGATGCGATTTTCCAGTAGCGCGAGTGTACCAGCGCGTTTCGTTTCGATCTGGCTTGCGGGTTCTGTATCATGTTCGTGCTCCGAAAATAACGCGGAGGTTGCGAGGTATAGCTGGCGTAATAAGTGACCTTTCCAGGCGGTCCAGGTGCTCGCGCTGGTACCGCGGATGTCAGCCACGGTGAGCAGGTAAAGATTATCCAGGCGTTCCTGATTGCCGGTGAGTTCGGCAAAACCTTGTATGACATCGCCGTCAGACAGGTCTTCACGCTGTGAAATGGTGGACATTTTAAGATGCTCTAATACCAGCCAGACAATCATATCCGTATCAGCCCGGGGCAGACCAAGTTTTTCACAGTAAATCCGGGCTTCTTCAGCGCCCAGCTTGTCGTGGTTTCCACCGCGCCCCTTGGCGATGTCGTGAAATAAGGCGGCAAGGTACAGGCGGTAGCGCTTGTCGGTACGCAATGCCAGATCGGTGATGTCCGGTAGTTCATGCCGAAAGCGTTCCATTGCGCAGCGGCGCAAGTTGCGAACCACCATAATGGTATGTGCATCTACGGTGTAGGCATGAAATAAATCATGCTGCATTTGCCCTTCGATTTTTCCAAATACAGGCAGGAATGCGCCCAACACGCCGAACTGATGCATTTTACGCAGCGTATGCGTCAAGCCGGTTTCACGCTTAAATATGGCCAGGAACAGCGTAAGATTTTGCGGGTTTTCCCGATATACTTCATCTATTAACGGGCGAGCTTCGCGAATGGCCCGCGCGCAGTCTGCGCTAAAGCCTTTTAGCGCATAATGGTGGCGTTGATATAGGTTAAAGACACGTAGTATCTGCCCGGGGTTTTGCGCAAAGGTATCTTTGCTGGATAAGCCCAGATACCCGCTTTGAATATAAAAAAACTCGTCAAGCTCGATACGTTGCGAGGCTTGCGCGTCACCCAGCGATTCATCAATGAGCTGCAGGATGAATTCGTTTAAGCGCCGAATATCGTGCGCCGCCCGGTAGTATTCCTGCATTAATTGCTCTATCGCAAGCTGCCCCGGCTTATCGGTAAAACCATAGCGGGCGGCGATATCCTGCTGGTGGGTGAACAACAGGCGGTCTTCTGCGCGCCCGTTGAGGATGTGCAGCGCATTTCTGATGGACCAGAGGGTGTTGCGGCTGGCTTTAAACAAATCCAGTTCATCTTCGGTAAGCAGGCCAAGTGAATTCAGGCTGTCCGGGTCGGAGGTGCCATATATTTTATTGGCTATCCAGCTGATGGTCTGGATATCGCGCAGACCACCCGGGCTTTTTTTAATGTTAGGCTCAAGTTTGTAGGTGGTGTCGTCAAAGCGCTCGTGTCGATTAAGCTGTTCCTCGTGCTTGGCGGCATAAAAACTTTCATTCGTCCAGCTGGAATGCTCTCGAATTTGTTGGTTAAAGCGTTGATATCTTGCCTTATCTCCCGCCAGAAAGCGTGATTCGAGCAGGTTGGTCATGATGGTAATGTCCTGATTGGCCTGCATCAGACACTCTTCAACGGAGCGCACGCTCTGACCCACCTCAAGCCCGATATCCCAGAGGAACTGGATAAAAGCGCCTATGCCGGAATCATCAAGTGACTGTTCGATAGAATCACTAAAATCGTGCAGGAACAAAAGATCGATATCCGAGTGGATATTGAGTTCGTTGCGGCCGTAGCCCCCGACGGCCACCATGGTGATTTGCGATGCTTGGCGGAAATGGGCCTGCCAGGCCTCGATCAGTATTTCATCGGTTCGCGCGGCGGTGGCCCGAACCACTTTTTCGATGTTTGCCTGGCGCTGATTCATCGCGATCAATTCAGTACGCGCATCCTTCAGGCGTTGTTTGAATGTGGTTAGTAAGTCGCTTGCTCCGATGGTTGACATGGTCGTCAAAATGAGATTATTGGGTCAGGATTTCGCTGCCGCTGGCGGTCACCAGAATGGTGTGTTCCCATTGTGCTGAGAGCGAGCGATCCTGAGTGACTACCGTCCAGCCGTCTTTAAGCAGGCGTGTGCCACGTCTGCCTGCATTAATCATGGGCTCAATGGTGAATGTCATGCCTTCGCGCAGCGTCATGCCCTGTCCGGGCCGGCCATAATGCAATACTTGCGGGTCTTCATGGAATACCTTGCCGATCCCGTGCCCGCAATACTCGCGTACTACTGAATAGTTGCGAGATTCCGCAAGCGTCTGGATGACGTGGCCGATATCGCCGAGTGTGGCGCCGGGCTTGACTACTTCGATGCCTCGTATCATGCATTCATACGCGGTTTCGGTTAGCCGACGCGCCAGTATGGAGGGTTCACCGACAAAATAGGTGCGCGAGGTGTCGCCATGGTAAAGATCTTTGATGACGGTAATATCGATGTTGATAATATCGCCTTTTTTAAGGGCTTTTTCTGCGGGAATACCGTGGCAAATAACGTTATTCACCGAGGTGCAAATCGATTTTGGGAAACCGTGATAATTCAAGGGCGCGGGGATTGCATCCAGATCATTGACAATGAAATCATGGCACAGTTGGTCCAGGTGCAAGGTCGACACACCTGCTTTAACGTGTGGTTCGATGAAATCCAGTACGCTGGCGGCAAGTCGGCCGGCAACGCGCATTTTTTGGATTTCCTGTGGGGTTTTTATCATCCTAAACCCCTCGGTTGGGCATCGTAAAGGGTGCGGCTGTGGTGGTGCAGGGCAAGGCATAACGACGAGCCAGGCTGTTTTCCCGTGGGTCATTCCTATTGCAAGGAGTTATAACGCAGTCATGTGCCGCCACAGGCGTGCCCCCGATATATATGCGTTGGATGATGAAGCGTTGTTCACTCACTTGGTGAATGCCTGTCATGCCAATACTGTTCATAATTTCAATTTGTTAAGGTTTGCTTATAGCGGTCAACCGAGGAATTTAGGATCATGAATAAACAGTGGAATTGGAATAGCCCTGAAGTCGCTCGATTGTAAGGCATTTCCAGGCTTCAAATAGTGTTAATCTCCGCGCTTTAAACCTTGCTATCTAACCTGGAACCAGCTCTTGAGTAATACTGATTTTTCCGCCCTGAATTTGAATGCCGAATTGCTCGGGAATCTGGAGACGCTGGATTACCGGGTAATGACGTCGATTCAAGCCAAAAGCCTGCCCGATATCCTGGCGGGAAAAGATGTTATCGGGCAAGGCAAGACAGGATCCGGTAAAACCGCTGCGTTTGGTTTGGGTTTGTTGCAAAAACTGGAAATCAAGCAATTTAACGTGCAGGCGCTGGTATTGTGCCCGACGCGGGAACTGGCAGACCAGGTCGCGAATGAAATTCGGCGTCTGGCGCGAAGCGTGCAAAACGTCAAAATCACTACATTATGCGGTGGCACACCGCTGGGTCCACAGATTAGCTCACTCAAAAATGGCACGCATATCGTGGTAGGCACGCCGGGTAGAATTGATGATCATTTGCGCAAAGCCAACTTGAAGCTGGAAGGCGTTCAAACCCTGGTGCTGGATGAAGCGGATCGAATGCTCGAGATGGGTTTCCAGGATACGCTGGACGCTATTGTCGCGCAGGTTCCTGTTCAGCGACAGACCTTGCTCTTCAGCGCGACATTTCCGGAGGGAATTCAGCGCATTGCGAAACGTTTTATGCGTGATCCACAAATGGTTAAGGTTGAATCTACCCATGATAATGCGGTAATACGTCAGCAGTTTTATAAAGTAAACCACGAATCGCATCGATTGATTGCGCTGCGCATGTTGCTATTGCAGTTCAAGCCCGAATCCAGCCTGGTGTTTTGTAATACCAAACGCGAAACGCAGGAAGTAGCGGATCAACTTCAGGCGCATGGGTTTAGTGTGCTGGCTTTACATGGTGATCTCGAACAACGTGATCGTGACCAGACCCTGGTACGTTTTTCCAATAAGAGTATCTCGATTCTGGTGGCGACCGATGTGGCTGCGCGTGGCCTGGATATCGATGGCCTGGATGCCGTTTTTAACTATGAAATCGCCCGCGATACGGAAGTACACGTACATCGTATCGGGCGCACCGGGCGGGCGGGCAGCACCGGCCTGGCCTGTACCTTATACACGGAGCAGGAGGATTATAAAGTCGCCTTGCTCGAAAATACGCTAGGTTACAATATTCGCTCCGAAGCGCTACCCGCGAACAAAATCCTTGACGAAACACCCGTACAGGCGAAAATGACCACCCTGATTCTGGACGGAGGCAAAAAACAGAAAATTCGCCCGGGCGATATCTTGGGCGCACTGACCGGCGACAAGGGTATCGAAGGCAAACAGGTCGGGAAAATTTATATCACAGACAATCGCGCCTTTGTGGCCGTCGATCGAAAAGCCGCCCATGCTGCGCTCAACAAGCTGAACCATGGAAAACTAAAAGGGCGATCGATTCGAGCCCGGATTATGCGGGGTTGAAGCGCATTACCTGACTTCGCCACCTATGCTGATGCCAGTTTTAAATGCCTGAACACCACAATATTATCATCGTCGGTGCAGGGTTAAGTGGTTTGTACACCGCATACAAGCTACAGCAAATAGAGCAGGATATTGTATTACTTGAGGCTCGAGATCGAACCGGTGGGCGTATTTTGTCGGGCTTTTGTATGGGTAGCCCGTTTGATTTGGGCCCCGCCTGGGTGTGGCCACAAATGCAATTGCGCTTAGATCAACTGATATCGGATTTAAATTTAGACGTCTTTAAGCAGCACACGCAGGGGGATATGTTGTTTGAGCAACATGTCAGCCAGTTCGAGCGTTATCGCGGGCAATCGTCGCATTCAGAATCATATCGTGTCAGCGGCGGTAATCAAATGTTGATTGAAGGGCTGGAAAAACAGCTGCGCGTTTCATCGATTCGGCTAAATACGACAGTCAAATCCATCGCTAAAAGTGGATTGCGCATCGAAGCCGTTCATAAGGAAAAATCCGTAGCCTATACGGCTAATAAAATTATTTTCGCATTACCACCGCGCCTTTTTCAGAAAAATATTACTTTTACGCCGGCTTTTTCGGAAACTATCGTACAGCTTTGGGAAGGCACGCCAACATGGATGTCGACGCACTGTAAAATTATTTTTGTCTATGAGCAGCCGTTCTGGCGTGAGCAAAATTTATCCGGGGAAGTGTTTAGCCACCCGGGGCCGCTTTCTGAAATATATGACGGCTCTCCGCAGGATGAAAAGCTATACGCCTTAACCGCTTTTGTCGGGTTAAACGCACAACAAAGAAATAATATGGACCAGAATCGTTTGATCCACTCCTGCCTGGCGCAATTACAACGCCTGTTCGGAGATGTGTCACAAAATACGCTTGATATACATATAAAGGACTGGAGTTGCGACGAGTTTAGCTGCACAGATCTTGATGTGAATTCGCCCGTACAGCATCCTCAGTATCCTCAGCATGCGCCGCGCAAGTTCTGGGGAAATAAGTTATTCCTGGCGGGTGCTGAGGTGGCCCCTGAATACGGTGGTTATCTTGAAGGGGCGCTGGAAAGCGCGGATCGAGTTGTAGCAGCCGTAGTTTCTAATTGATAAGCGCCTGACATTTGTACCTGGATTGTACAGACGATTACAGGGCGCCTCTATTAGTTCTGGATGCACCAGATTGTGATTCAATATTTTTAAGAGTAAGGTGCCATGCGAGACAGAAAAGGTGCCGGGCTATTAGTTATTTCACCTGCTTGTGGTTCTCGTCGCTTCACCTGCACAGGCACGCCTGCCAGCAGAATATAGGCGATGAAAACAAACAAAAAAACACGTAATATTGGGTATTGAACAAATACTTTATCAGGATTTAAGTTTAAAATTCGAAGTGCGCTAATTGGAATTCGCACCGAAAAAAGATTGTTTTTCTTACAAATTGTTAATATCAAGGGCTCTACACAAAATGACACAAACGAACACTCTAATTCCCTCTCGCCAATTATCCACCCAGGAAATAAATACTGAAGAGGGCTTACTTTTAAAGAATGGGTTGGATCAATTTCAGCTTAACCAGACGAGCATTTTATTGTGGGGTCTAGTCGATGGTTATCGTTCCATTAGTGAGATAATAAAAATTTTGAAAGAAGCCTATCCCGAGATTGATGGTGCTCAGGAAAGGTCAATCGTAAATACCTTTGAAATGTTGGCATCTCAAGAGTTAATAAACCTTGAACCAAAACCAGACACCTCAAGTAATGCATTTGAAAAGCCCGCTGAGCCACGCCTGGTGAACTACTATATTCCGACTCCGGAAATGATTTGGAATCTGGAATTAATCCGCCAGGTGGTGCTGGGTACATTAGAAGTTTACCCTGCTCAGGACTGCGACGACACAATAGACCTGTCAGAAAGCGGCTTGCAGAAAGCGAAAAATCTGGACGTCGTTACCGCAGGGTCTAACAAAACCAGTCAGGTCACACCCTATAAAAATTTAGCGACTGCAAAATCGTTTAGAGCCTGTTCAAATTCCGTGGCAGGTGAGATACAAAAACTGCTAGGCCATGAAGATATTAATATCGTACCCCGCGGCCACGCTTATTATCCCGCGGGGATGTCTATGGGCTGGCATGGAAATCAGGATGCGCCCGGGTTGAGAATTTATTGCACCTGGGCGGAATTCGAAAAACAAAACTATTTTCGCTATGAAAACCCTGAAAGCGGCGATATTATTACAGAATGGGAACCGGCAGGATGGGCCGTTAAAGCGTTTAGAGTACCTCAATCACCAAAAAGATTATGGCACTGTATTCATGCTTCGAGCAGACGTTTTGCATTAGGATTTGGAGTCATGGACTGAAAAGCTAAGCCGTGTTATAGTAACTTTGATAATAACGTACTTAAAAAACAGAGGAATTGAGAATGACAAAAAAAGATAGTGATAAGGGCGCAAATACAACTAGCGGCCGACGTAATTTACTGAAATCGATAGCCGTCGGCAGTGGCGTTGCAGCGAGTGCCGTACACACCCTGCCTAAAAAGTGGGTTAGCCCCCTGGTGGATAGCGTTGTATTACCCGCACACGCAGCTCTCTCCGGCCAGACTGGGGTATATGCAGGCGATGTGGTCGTCGTCGCGTTAAACACCGAACCCGGTGGAGCAACAAATCCGCCTCAAATGATTGCTAAATCCTCTGGAATTGGGCATGACATCCTTGAATTCCTGGTCCCTAGCGCCCAGGCGAGTCATTGGCGTACCGGCTGGTGCAACGCGTCGGCACCGATGCTAATGATGAATGTAAATGAGGATGCCGGCACCGTAGATATCTGCGCAAGCTGGTTGGGAGGGGATGACGACGGTTCAGTTGTAGATCAAGCCAGTTCTACCCTTTCTGGAAATACCATTGCAGATTTTCTCTTAACCGGTGGTGATGATGAAGTTGATGAAGGTGGCGGGATTTCGATTTTCGGTTGCACTATCAGCGCTGACGGGCAAAGCATCTCCGGCAACCACAGAGCAAATGGCGACGGTCCTTCGAGCTGTTCCGGGACATTTACTTTGGCTCGCAGCACCGTGCCATATAGCTGTACAGCAACGAACGATGGTGTGGGCGGCCCATTGACCAAGCAGAAATCAGGACATTAACACTGATTAATAGATCCCTGTCAATTGGTATCAAAGTAATCCCAATCTATCCGTTCAAATTATCAGGCCACGTACTTAGCCTGAAATGCCCACAATACAGCAGGGCATTTCAGGAATAGCCAGTTCGTTAACAATCTTCTGTTGTTCGACATCCCACCAGACAATCACGCCACGATGTCTGAATTGCTGCCCATCGTGCTCATAACTCCCAAGGTAGCCGCTACCACACAGCAACAATTTCGCATCGTAAGCCAGACCACGCGTTGCAATACCATGTCGGGGCTGGCTGCGAATTGAAGTTTTTTTCCCATCTGGATAGTGATAGAGATTGCCGTTTTTTGAATCACACACCCAAAAGGAAGGGTTTTCTGGCGTAGACTTCCCATCAAATAACAGATCATGAGCCCGCTCAGCTTCAAGTTCAATTTCACTTAGCTGATTCCACTCCTCGTCAAACACACCCAGCGATGACTGATAACTAAACTGTTTCCCATCATCCTTTGAACTCAGGCACTTGAGCACATAAGCATGGTTGCCCTGAAATTGTAAGGTATTTATATGGTAGTAACCTCCATCGTCATACACCGGGTAAGCCGTATAGCTTGAATCCACATTGTGCCGGCGAATACTCTGGCCTTCACAATCGACGGAATACAGACTTTCACCTGCTTTTGTAATGTAATGCGTATTGTTCGCCAATCGATCATACGCAACCTTCGGGCCAAATAACTGCTTATCTTTAATCTCAAATATCAATATCTGCCCTTCGTCCGTATGCTGTTTTTTCGCGATTTTGAATGGCTGATTCCACACCGAAGTCTGATAATGCGGGAAATCAAAGGCGAGCAGGTTCCCCGCTCCATCTTTGCATAAGCCAAAAAACATACCTTTGGCAATTTTTTTGTACGACGATCTATTAATCAGGTATACCCCCCCCCGTGTTGATACCGCATGTGTATATTCCGAGCTTGAAATGGGGTAGTCAATTTGATTATCCTGTTCAAAGCTCAGCAATGATTTTGAGGCCATGGATTCAAGCGCTAACTCAATACTTGTCGTGTCATCCAAATTCACGTGTTCCAGCAAAAATTCTGCCTTTTTAAGTACCTGTGCAAGCGAGTGTTTATTGTCGGCCAGCGCCCAGAGAATACCTTCCGCCGTGTTCAGATGATAGGTTCGCTCATCTGAATCATCGAACAACTGCACGTGGCCATCTAGAGTGTATTTTAACCCGGGTTTTCGAGTCGGTATCAGCTCAGTATTTATCTCGCTATCAGCGTCAGGTACGAAATCTGATTGCGGTGTATAAAGTACTGCCGTGTGCTCTAAGATCGATTTTTTTATGGGTATATCATCCATTTTAGATAGCCTAATGAAATTTGTAAGGACCTACTGTCTACTTTAGTCAGCCTGTAAAATTTCCAGCAATTCCTTGCCGGCGACTTCGGCACGCAAACCCTTGATTAAGGGTGAGTCGCGCTCACCCGGTGCCAGACGTTCGATGCATTCACGATTCGGTATAAGCGACGGTGCAATGTTTTGCGCTTCGTTAGTCTCGCGCAAGCGCGCCATGACCCTTTCGCCTGACCCCGCTGCTCCGCAGTAAACTCAGGCGGTACCAGAAGCTTACCGAGTATAGAATGGCCTATTCCTCGAAATCAAGAAGTATCAATCAGGCCGAAATACGAAAATATCCCCCGTTAAATCAACAAAAAACACCAGTGCTGCTCGTCTTAATCTGAAATTAGCCGGATACGCCTATCCGCAGTCGCTATTTTTGCTATTCAGTGCTTGCGGAACATTCGTCTCCCTCCCGCACAACACAACCTATTAAAAAATATTCCTTTCGCCTCGCCTGCGGTTAATCTCGCATATAAATTCGCGGCGGTGCACGGCTTTCAAGCAACCGTTTCTGTTCGCTTGCAGTCGCGTTATTGTCCAGGTGATGCAATATCTTTCTGATCACCGCCGGGTCTTCAATACAGGCGACTGGTTAATCTGGCAAGTTCTTCATTGCCTGGCGATTTAATTCACTGAAAATGCACAGCTAGTCCGTATTTTCTCTGAACGTAGACACCAGTTTTGTGGACAACTCTTTTTAGGCGCCTACACTCGATCTTCCTTTGATCTTACTTAAGCATCATTGTTGTTTTGACAACTTAACTCGCAAAGCTCAAATAACATAGGTCCTGGCCACCTCAAGCAACTGCCAATTTCTATTCATTGAATGAACTGGCTCTATGGATTTGATAGCTTTGTGCCGCCGTCAAGTGGCGCCCTAAATTGAATAGCTTATAGACTGCCGTGTGTACATTTAAGAATCTCTGCGCTTGTTTCATTGATCGAAAGCGGCCCATACTCCGTTCTTGGTTACGCGTTGGTTGGTGTGATTGCTCGGCTCGATTGTTGGAATATTGTGACGTATCATGCGCTCAGTATCCTCAGCATGCGCCGCGCAAGTTCTGGGGAGATAAGTTATTCCTGGCGGGTGCTGAGGTGGCCCCTGAATACGGTGGTTATCGTGAAGGGGCGCTGGAAAGCGCGGATCGAGTTGTAGCAGCCGTAGTTTCTAATTGATAAGCGCCTGATATTTGTACCTGGATTGTACAGACGATTACAGGGCGCCTCTATTGGTTCTGGATGCACCAGATTGTGATTCAATATTTTTAAGCGCAAGGCGCCATTCGCCAGAAAGAACATGGTGAGTTATTCTGTTGCAATGCTTTAGTAACGCGGCTATTGGAATTATTGGGCTCCCGGGAAAACCTGTTTTGGGCGCATTCATGAATAATTAAAGGTGCCCATTGGCTGGTTCCTGTCGCGTACAGGCTTGTCACATAAGCGATAAAGCCATAGAGTAGGCTGCTATTTTGCCCTCGCTTCGGAATCAAATAATGAACCTGCAAGAATTACAAATCGCGCGACAACACGCTCTGGATCTAACCGCTAATGGTGCGCCTGCCAGGACCAGTAACCAATTTTTTGGGGTAGGGCCTATAACGGATATGGTGCAGGATGAGATGGATGCCCGCAGGCTTCGAATCTCGTTTGAGAACTGGTTGGAAGCGAATTATCCGAAGCTTGATGACAGGGGTAATGTCATTGGCAACTTTACTGCGGCCGAACTGGCGCGTGGTATGCATCGAGGGTATCCGGCGGATAAAGTATTGCTGGATATGATGTTTCATATGCATCGTTACTTTGGTTTCAGTAAGTCAACCAAGATCGCGGTCGGTCTGGGTGGGGGCCACAGTGGTTTCACGGTTGCCGCGATGCATCTAGTGTCAGCCAATAAACCCGGGCAGCATATTTTTGTTGATACGCCCGAACCCGAATGTGATCTGGCCAAGGCATCCGGGTTTTTTCGGCAGTCCTGGGGCGCACAGTTGACCGAAATGCTACAGTATGCGCAGAATGGCGATATTAGCCGGCTGCACTTTTCGGATTGCGAGGGCGGTATTCCTGCCGCTGAAAAGCTTGCGGAAATGGGGGTAAAGCTATTTTTCGGGGTTGGCCATGAAACCACCGGCGCAACGACATATACCGAAGTAGAAATCAGGAATTTATTAGGCTGGATAGATCTCGACCCTGAAAATCACCATGCGGTTATTGATGCCACGTCCATGCTCGGCGCTATGCCCTGGGCCGATGAGGTGGTGACGCAGGTGCTTGAAAAATGCTGCCTTTTCACGCCGTTTCAGAAGGCCATTGGCGGTGTGTCCGGTTACTTTATTTTCGCCATGACCGACGCGGCGCAGGCAATGATTGATGACAACATGAAAAACCCCTCCTGGGCGATTCCGCGTCAGCTCAAAATCGCAATACCGGTCGACCCGAAAATGCCGCTCAGCAGTGAGGTCACGATCCGGTTGGGGCCAATATACGACCCGGCCAAAAATGAAATGATCGGCGGTATTATAAATACCTATAGCACCCTGGCGTTTGCCGAAACCACGTTCGCCATTTTGCACAATGAGAAGCAAATCGGCAGTGTGCAAACGCTGAATGCGCGCTCAATCAGCAATCGACAACTGGTTTCTGACTGGGTCGATTCGCATGCTTTGTTTGAGCTGGGGGTGAAAAACCCTGATTCCCGTGGTACTGCTGTGACGTTAATCAAGGTTAGTGATGCCGATATCGACGATCGCCAGATGCACGAGCAAATTATTGCGCAGAGCAAGAAGATGCTCGGTTACGAGGGTTTGACCTTTGCTGATGGCCGCCATGAAAAAGGCCTGGATGTCGCGCGTTACGTGAATATCTTTCCCGGCACCGATGGTGATTATCGTGCGTGGATCGGCGGTATTCGCCCTGCCGACGACGTGACAGCGTTACTGGATAACATTGAGTATTGTTATCAACGTGCCAAAATATGGGTGTTGGAGGAGCTGTTAAGTGAACAGGGCGCTGATATTCAGCCCGGCGCGAACAGTGCGGGTGCTGCTGCAGATCAACGCTGTGATGACGCAGAGCGCGCGTATAAAGTGTTAATTGCGGACTTGATCGGCATGCGATTTGACGAGGACGGAAATCCGGATTTTAGTGAGGCCAGGGCGCATATTGAGGCGAAAGGCGGTATGTTCCATATCGGGCTGCATAATGCGGAGAATAATCTCGACAAAGGCAAAATACATTTCTTTTATGAGCCGGGGTTGAGCACCGGGCAGGAGCTGCTTGATGCCAGCGGTGATGCGCAATATGACGCCGTTATCGCGGCTGCCACCTTCCTGCCTGCGGCCTGTCAATTTGAGTTTGGCGGTGTGCGAATGGGTGCGGGTACCGGCAACATGGGTTCTGCCAGCTGGGGCGGAGGCAATGGTGAAGGCGGTATGGCCCCTTTAATGAATACGCCGAGTTTTAATTCACGCGCTACCGCGCAAACCGCGATGAAAGCCTTGCTTAAGGTGATGCCCGATTTGCAGGTTGAGGCCATGCATAATCGCGTAGTCGCAGGCGATTTTGATACCGGTAAAAACCTGGTTGAATATCCCACCACTAAAATTGAAAGTAAAAAAATAGCGGTAATCGGTTACGGTAATATCGGCCGCGAGGTGGCAAAGCTTGCCCGGGCCTTTGGCATGCAGGTTTGCATATATGCCCGGGCCAGGCACGAAGAATGGATACGTTCTGAAGGTTTTGAGTATGCCGGGACGGTACTTGAGGCGGCGACCGGTGCGGATGTGATCAGCCCGCATCTGGGTCTGGGGCCGAGGGATGAGGAAACGGGTGTGTTTGCAAACGAAAAAGTCATCGATTCAGCCGTTCTAAGCGTGATGAATCCGGGTGGAGTGGTCGTTAACTATGATCGAGGCGAACTGGTGTGCGCCGAATCACTGGATGCGGCTTTGAGTTCAGGGCAAATCAGCTATGCGGCGATTGATGCCGATTTATTCAAAGACGCCCAAAGCGGTGAGCTGTCCGGCCCGATGGTGCCGTATCGGAATATCTACCCCAAACACGCTGACAAAATGGAGCTACTGCCCCACGCCGCAGCGGATACCGAACATTTATCACGCGTTGAAGGCGCCATGCAGGCGGTTGACCAGATTTTTGATGTGATCCGGTATCGAAAAGTAGTTAACCTCAAAGGCGATTTACCCGAGGGTTACACGGATGGTAAATCGCTGACGGTCAATGGTGTAGGTGCGGTGACGAATAATGATATAGCCCGGTTGAGCGACGAAGACTTACAGCAGCTTCGCATGCGCAGCCAGGATATTGCAGCATTCTGGAGCGCGCTTGAAGCTACCAAAGACGCGGACAGACGTGCGGATTTGATAAAGCGTTATACCAAAGATGCGACGAAAAACGCGAACGAGTTGGTTTCCCTGTATGCCAAACATGGTTTGCAGGGGCCGTATTACCAGTAGGATTTGTGTCAAAAAAACCAATTTAAGCATTTATTAATTCTTCCGTTAGGCTTTCGCTTGTTGTAGAATCGCGCCCTCAATTTGACCGGGGCAGAAATGCCCTTAATTTGCACGCAGATAAATGCAGTTAGCATGGGTGCTGAAGCGAGTTTTCGCCTCTCAGTCTGTTAACGCACTGCGGACGTTATAACCCTAATATAGAGTATTATTATGTCTGATATCACTATCCGTCAGCTGCTGGAGGCTGGCTGTCACTTTGGTCACCAAACCCGTTACTGGTGCCCGCGCATGGAACCGTATATTTTCGGTGAGCGCAATAAGCTCCACATCATCGATTTGGAGCAGACCCTCCCAATGCTCAAGGATGCCCTGAACTATCTGGGCAGTGTGGCTGCAGAAGGCGGCAAAGTACTGTTTGTCGGCACCAAGCGCCAGGCGAGCAAACTGATTGAGCAGGAAGCTAAGCGCTGTAATTCTCCTTTCGTAAACTTCCGCTGGTTAGGCGGTATGTTGACCAACTATAAAACGATTCGCAAATCAGTTAATCGCCTGAAAGAAATGGACGGCATGGTGGAGTCGGGTGAGATCAACAAACTGGTTAAGAAAGAAGCCCTGCAGTTTAACCGCGAACGCGCCAAGCTTGAGAAAAGCCTTTCCGGTATCAAGGAAATGAACGGCCTGCCAGACGTATTGTTTGTTATTGACCGTGAATATGATTACATCGCGGTAAACGAAGCCAATAAACTGGGTATCCCGGTGGTGTCAATCGTAGATAGCAACTGCTCGCCCGTAGGTATCGATTACGTTATTCCCGGCAATGATGACGCGATTCGCTCTATTCGCCTGTATCTGAGCGTTGCTGCAGATACTATCAATGATTCACGTTTGGCGGCGTTGACTTCTCAGGCAGCTGAGTTACACGTTGCCGAAGAATTGCTGGAAGAGCCTACAGCGGAAGATACGGCTGCTAAACTTGAAGCAGCGATTGCGGAAGCATCAGCTGTACCAGTCGCTGAGCCTGCTGTTGATCTTGCGTCTGTTGTTGATCCGGTGCCGGCAGCTGCTGCTGAACCTCAGGCAGCGCCAGCAGAGAAAAAAGTGGTGAAGAAAAAGGTTGCTAAGAAGAAAGTGACAGTAAAAAAAGAAGTCAGTACTGACGCCGGTGACAAGTTGACCGAAATAAACGGCATTGGCCCGGTTATTGAAGGCAAATTGCACGGTCTGGGAATTAACAGTTTCGCACAAATTGCTGAGTTAAGCGCTGAGCGTATCTCTGAGATTGATGAGCAGCTGAGCTTTAAAGGTCGTATCGATCGCGAAGAGTGGGTTGCGCAGGCTAAGAAATTAGCCTGATTTGTGCTATCCCTTACAATCCCGTTAATTTTTATTAATAGAGAATAATCATGGCAGCAATTACTACAGCATTGATTAAAGAGCTCCGCGAGCGCACTGGCGTTGGCATGATGGACTGCAAAAAGGTCCTGACCGAAACAGATGGCGATATTGAAACTGCAATCGAAAACTTGCGTAAAGCAGGCGCCGCCGCAGCGGCCAAAAAGGCAGGCCGAATTGCCGCGGAAGGCATGATCGCTCAGGCCAGTTCTGCCGATGGTTCTGCCGTGGCATTGGTTGAGATTAACTCTGAAACTGATTTCGTTGCAAAAGACGACGGTTTCAAGGATTTCGCAACTTCAGTAGCGCAGGCAGCCGTTGATAGTAGCCCGGCAGACGTGGCCGCATTAAATGCGGCCAGTGTTGGTGAAATGACGGTTGAAGAAGCCCGTTTGGCGTTGATCACCAAGATCGGTGAAAACATCGGTGTGCGCCGTTTTGAGCGTTTAAGTGCGGATGGTGGAACCCTGGGTTCTTACTTACACGGTGTCAAGATTGGCGTTATTGTCAAGCTTGAAGGTGGTGATGAAGAGCTGGCAAGAGACGTGGCGATGCACATCGCTGCGAGCAATCCAACCTGTATTTCTGAAGCCGAAATGCCAGCGGATCTGCTCGAGAAGGAAAAAGACATTTTTGTTGCACAGGCACGAGAGAGCGGCAAGCCCGATAACATCATTGAGAAAATGATTGAAGGGCGCATGAAGAAATTTCTAAAAGAAAATACGCTGCTGGGCCAGGCATTCGTGAAGAATCCTGATCAGAGCATTGAGCAGTTACTCAAGGCCGGGGGTGCTTCAATTGCAGGCTTTAATCGCCTGGAAGTGGGCGAAGGCATCGAAAAGAAAGAAGATGATTTTGTGGCTGAAGTGATGGCACAAGCGGGCCAGAGCTAAGCCCAGAGTCCTATGCCAAAACCAGCCCCAGAAGCCGCCTATGGGCGAATCCTGCTGAAACTGAGCGGTGAGTCGCTTGCAGGGGATGCTGGTTTTGGAATTGACGGCAATGTGCTCGAGAAGGTTGCCGCTGAAATAAAACAAATCGCCGATATGGGTGTGCAGCTGGCAATCGTGGTTGGCGGCGGAAACTTTTTCCGCGGCATGCAGGCTGCAGCAAAGGGAATGGATCGGATCGGATCTGATTATATAGGCATGCTGGCGACCGCGATGAACGGCCTGGCTCTGCAACAGGCGCTGGATGCGCAAGGTCTGGCTTCACGTGTATTATCCGCTATCCATATCGTGGGTGTCGCCGAACCGTATGTTCGTGCACGCGCCCTGAAGCATCTGTCTACAGGAAAAGTCGTCATTTTTTCTGCGGGAACGGGAAACCCGATGTTCACCACCGACACCGCCGCTAGCCTGCGCGCGCTGGAAATTAACGCTGATATGCTGATTAAAGCAACGCGCGTTGATGGTGTCTATGATTCAGATCCGGAAAAGAACCCGGACGCAAAGCGATACGAAACACTAAGCTATGAGCAGGTCATTGCGCAGAATCTCGGGGTGATGGATTTAACCGCGATTACACTTTGTCGCGAGAACAAAATGCCGATTCAGGTGTTAAACTTCCAGGAGCAGGGCAATTTGTTGCGTGCAATTACCGGCGAATCTGTTGGTACTGTGATTAGCGCATAATTATAATAGATAACTTAAATAGCCGGAGTCAAAGCCATGATTAACGAAATTTTGAGTGAAACAAAAGATCGAATGGGAAAAAGTGTACACGTGGTAGAGAATGAATTTGTGCGCATTCGAACCGGGCGGGCGAGTACCAGCCTGCTTGATCACTTGCTGGTGGATTACTACGGGAACGCAACGCCAATTGCTCAATGCGCGACAGTCGGTGTGCAGGATGCACGCACGCTTTCTGTGCAGCCCTGGGAAAAAAACATGGTGCCGATAATTGAGAAAGCCATTCTCGAATCCGATTTAGGCCTGAACCCGGTGACCGCTGGCAATAATATTCGTATCCCGTTGCCACCTATGACGGAAGATCGTCGCACAGAACTGGGTAAAATTGTTCGCCATGAAGGTGAAAATGGAAAAATTGCTATTCGCAATATTCGCCGCGATGCGATTTCACACGTTAAAGATCTAACCAAAGAAAAAGAAATTTCCGAAGACGAAGAAAAACATACACTGGATCTTATCCAGAGCCTGACCGACGAATTCGTGGCGAAAGTGGATGACGCGGTCAAATTGAAAGAAGATGAGGTAATGGAGGTTTAGTTGCTCTAGAGGCGGTTAAACGAGTTGATTATGCGTGATAAGTTGCAGCTGCCAAGGCATGTCGCGATCATCATGGATGGTAACGGACGCTGGGCGAAGGCCCGAAAAAAACCCCGGTTTTTCGGGCATAAACAAGGGGTAAAAACCGTACGGCGTACCGTTGAATATGCTGCTAAGATCGGTATTGATAGCCTGACCTTATATGCGTTTAGTTCTGAAAACTGGCGCCGTCCTGAAGCCGAAGTAAAATTATTGTTTGAGTTGCTGTCTTTGTCAATTAGCGAGCAACTGGCGGATTTACATAAAAATAATATTAAACTAAACGTGATTGGTGATCAGGCAGCCTTACCTGTACGCCTTACAAAAAAAATTACCAGAGCGACTGAACTTACGCAAAATAACACGGGTATGCAATTGAATATCGCGCTCAATTATGGCGCGCACTGGGAGATTGCAAACGCGGCAAAGGAACTGGCACTCGCTTGCGTAAATGGCGAGATGGATGCGAATACGATAGATGAAAACACTCTGGAAGCGCATTTATCAACCACCGGCCAGGCTGAACTTGATTTAATGATTCGCACCGGTGGTGAGCACCGCTTAAGTAATTTTTTATTGTGGCAGGCAGCCTACGCAGAGCTATATTTTACTGATACCTACTGGCCTGATTTTAATGAGGCCCAGCTGGATGATGCCCTGGCCTGGTTTGCTACACGTAAACGGCGCTTTGGTAAAATTGACGAGCAAATTACGGCGCGGACCGGCTAGACCACAAGCTAAATGAAGACGCGCGTATTATCAAGCCTGGTGATGGCGATTCTCATGGTGCTCGGTATATTCAAGTTACCGGCAATGATTTTCAATGTACTCGCATTGTTGCTGATGTTAGGTGGTTTAAGCGAGTGGCGTAGGCTGTGTTCTGCCAATGTTGCTTTGACCTTGCTGAGCGCAGCCGGGATGCTGATCCTGTATGCGGTTTACACGGGTGGTTTGCTCCATTCTTTGAGCCTGTTTGTACTGCTCGCCAGTGGCGTATTTATGTGGCTCGTCAAGGCTCTTTCTCTTGCGGTGCCCCTTACATCAAATAAACATTTATGCATGTTTGATGGCATGGTTTCTCTGGGCCTGGCCTGGCTGGCGATGGTGGTCATACGTGATCAGTTTGGGCAACACAGTTTGATGCTGGTGCTGCTTATGGTCTGGGGAACCGATACCTTTGCATATTTCGGTGGCAAGCGTTTTGGGAAAACCAAACTGGCCCCCAATATTAGCCCGGGTAAAACGCGCGAAGGCGTGGTGAGCGGGGTATTGGCTGCGATGCTGGTGGCGGTGCTGTATACCCATATTTTTATCCAGCCGCTTAGCTCGTTTACACAAATGCTGGTATTGCTGTTCGTCGCCATGCTCGTCGCGTTGATCTCCGTGGTGGGTGATTTGTCCGAAAGTAAATTGAAGCGTGCTGCGGGCATGAAGGACAGTGGAACGATTATTCCCGGCCATGGCGGAATTCTGGATCGCATTGATGGACTCATCGCCGGCATCGTGGTGTACGCATTTTATGCGAGCCTGGCTGCCGGTTTACTGAATTAGTGTGATGAAGGTACGAGCGGTCGCAATACTCGGTTCCACCGGTTCCATCGGTGTGAACACCCTGGATGTGGTACGCCTGCATCCGGACCGGTTTAGTGTGTTCGCTTTAACGGCAAACCTTAACGTAGATGCACTATTCGCACAATGTTTGGAGTTCTCACCCGACATTGCGGCGATGGCGGATGAAGCCAGTGCCGCCAGCTTAAAAACACGTTTGTATCAGGCGGGTTCCAGAACAGAGGTGCTACAAGGTGAGGCCGCGAATACGAAACTTGCAGGCCATGCTCAAGTCGATGTAGTCGTGGCGGGTATTGTCGGCGCAATTGGTCTCCTGCCTACTTTGGCAGCAGCACGTGCCGGGAAAACCATATTGGTGGCAAACAAAGAACCGTTGGTTATGTTGGGCTCTCAAATCATGCACGAAGCGCTCGATCACGGGGCTACAATTGTGCCGGTTGACAGCGAGCATAATGCCATATTTCAGTGCATGCCCGGCGGCGGAGCCGATGGCATGCTAATAAGCGGCATTGAAAAAATTTTGCTGACGGGTTCAGGCGGCCCATTCAGGGAAATGGCTATGAGTGAATTCGCGGGCATTACACCCGAACAGGCCTGCGCTCATCCAAACTGGGCGATGGGGCGCAAAATTTCAGTTGATTCTGCGACCATGATGAACAAAGGGCTGGAACTGATCGAGGCTTGCGCCTTATTTGATGTGCCGCCTGGTTTTGTACAAATTGTGGTTCATCCTCAAAGCATTATCCATTCAATGGTGCAATATGTTGATGGCTCAATTCTGGCGCAAATGGGTGCACCGGATATGCGCACACCAATCGCGCATGCACTGGGCTGGCCGGATCGAATTGAATCGGGTACAAAGCGGCTGGATTTGATTGAATTAGCACATTTTGATTTTCAGGCGCCGGATGAAATAAAGTTTCCCGCGTTGCGCCTCGCGCGTGCGGCTGCTCAGGAAGGTGGCACACTGCCAGCGATACTCAATGCTGCGAATGAAGTGGCGGTGGAGGCCTTTTTGAACAATGGAATTGGATTTGATCGAATTCCGGTATTAATCGAATCAGCTATGGACACGATTGAAAACCAGCAGGAGCGATCTTTAGAATCGGTGCTTGAAGCAGACCAGCGCTCGCGCCACTACGTTGAGGGCTTATTGTAGATCACTATGCGAGAAGTAGAACTGACAAAAGAACCGGTAGAACTATACAAAATTCTCAAGTTTGAAGGCCTGGTGGCGAGTGGGGGAGAAGCAAAATCGGTTATTGCCGAAGGTCAGGTTTTGCTAAATGGCACGGTCGAGACTCAAAAACGGAAAAAAATAGTTTCGGGCGATATCATCGAGTTCGGGCAGGAAAAGTTGCTGGTTAAGCTGGCGAAATAGCAATCAATTCAGGGAGGATAGTCTCGAATTGTTTACATTCCATGGAATGCCGGAAAGAAAGTGCCACAAAGCTAAAAGTATTACCTCTGTGATAAAAACGTGATAATTACGTGAAAGGAATGTGAACAAAATAATGCAAAATGCACTTTCTAACAACACAGATTGAGGAAAACAGAACATTGAATTCACTAACAAAAACAACCGGTATTGCTCTTGCATTGGCAGTTGCATCACTAACAGGCTGTAGCTCAGTCGGTGATTCAAAAGCTATGGAGGCTGAGAAAATGTCAGCCTCAGCAGAAGTTCATTGCTATGGTGTAAACGAATGTAAAGGTCACAATGATTGCAAAACGGCTAATAATGCGTGTAAAGGCCAGGGGTCTTGCAAAGGTCTCGGTTTCGTCTTCATGTCTGAGAAAGCCTGTGGCGATCTTGGTGGAACGACAAGCGCGTAATCAACTATTATTAATCAACTACTGAACAATCAAACAAAGGTAAATAAAATGAATATTACAAAATCAACACTCGCTTTAGGTGCAACATTAGCAATAGCAGCAGCCAGCATTACTGCTGTACCTTCAATTGCTTTGGC
>JAUVBY010000177.1 GCA_030590945.1 Gammaproteobacteria bacterium
ATGCTACATTACACTTTTTGCGCGCCGCGTGACTGGCCGCCTAAAGTAATTTCTTTCGAGTTTTACGTTTGCATGGCTAATCTACAGTATAGTATAAATTGCTAATGGGGTGTTTTTATAGATTTCTTTTAACCATTTGAACCGGAATACATTTTATTGTTGATTTAGCAAGGTTACCTATGGTCAGTAAGCTATTGCTAGGTTGGCGGTTAATTACGCTGTCTATCGGGTATGATGTTCCGATTACATCGGAATTGGGGTTAAGGCTAGCCAAGCCTAAAATTCTACAGCTCAATCATCGTTTTACGTAGATTAATCAGAACCTGGTTTGTTTTAAGCAAGGCTTGCCTGTATTCGCGCTTTTTTCTGCTGGTTGTCGCGGCATTGTTAGGTACAGTTAGTTCGATCAAAAACCCGATATTTTCGATAACCGGGTGAAATTCCCGCGGCGAGGTGGCTCTGTTTTTTGCGGCCAGGTATTTTTTCGCCAGGCGACGGGTTTGTTTTGGCAGCGTCTGATCCGCTATTTTAAGTATAAGCTCGCAATCAATGCCTGAAATCATCGCCCGGAATCCGGGGTTGGCACGGTCTTCATCAATGCAGCTTCGTTTTAGTTTTTGTAAGCTGCGTTTGTCTTCGGGGTTGAGCCTGTAGTCTTTTTCCTGAATTATGCTCAGTAAAATTGTTGCGATGAGGTAACTGGAAAACGGGTTATTTTGCTCGCGCTTTTCAATATTGTCGACTGTCTTGCAGGCACTTTTGTAGTAATCCCGCATTGATTTGAGCGCGTCTACGACCAGGCCCGGTGTGGAATCACTGCGCTGGTAAATAATCGCCAGGCGTTTATAAGCAAAGCCTCGAAGGCAGTCTCGTCTGGTGGTAGATGTTTTTACGTCGCTATGAATATTCGCTGTTACCTTGTCGAGATTGTCGAGAATTTCTAGTGCCCGGCTAATATTGGTTTGGGCGGCCTGAACATTGTGCTTAGTCGGTTGTTCGAATGCTACGGTTGTGGCATGCAACACCAACAACCCGGCGTACTGCTCGTAAGCGCGTACAGTGATTGTGGCGTCTTCGCAGTCAGCTGCTCTTTCATACCATTCGATCGCTTTTTCAAATAGATCAAACCCCCGGTATGTTCGAGCGACGGCGGTACAGACGTTCCCGCGCGCCCACCATTCTATCAGCGCTTGATTGCGGTGTTCATCGAGCAGAACGTTCACCTTGCCCAATAAGGTTGCCCGGTAGGAATTGGTTGCGGTGGCCGCTTGTTTGCAAATAGTTTGAAGTTGGTCAATCAGGTCACCGGGCGTTTGTGCAGGCTCTTGAGTATAGGTAGAGGTGGTGTCGCGTTTATCGAATTTATACAAGGGGTCGCCGTAGCATTGGTATGCGCCCCAGGTATTGAGCTGCGGAAAGCGATCAAAGACCGTTCTTCTGGCCTGGTAAACGGCATCCCCGAAGCATTTGCCTTTAATCATGCCGGCGTAAAAAATATCGGCAAAGGTTTTTGCAGCTACGTCGTCTACAGCCCAGCCTGCAGCGACCACTGCTCTAGCCCCCATCCTGATAAACGCGACCGCAAGGTTTGCGGCCAGCCCCGGAAAGTTAGTTTGTGTTTGAGCCGGGCTGGTATCGCCCAGATGGCAGCAATTGATGAAAACCAGTTCAGGAACGCGTCGTATCAAGCCGATATCGTTTGGCTCGAGAAAGGTTTCATTTCCAATCACCATTCCGCTCACGCTTTCATCATCTGGTAGGGAATCGGCAGACTGGCGATTTTGTTGAAAGGCCTGCTTAAGGTTGAAATTGTGTACACCATGGCCCGCGAAATGGAGAACACGATAGCTTTGCTCGTGCAGCGCCTCAATGATGTTTGCAGCATTGGTATTAATTCTGCTTGTGACCTTGAAGCCTCCCTCATTTTCCAGTGCAAAAGTGGTCATTCTGGCCTCTTCAGCGGCGCCGGGCAGAGGCGGCCAGAGGTCGATATTGCTAAGGTGCGGCTCGCCAATAACCAGCGCCCGGTTGCCGGAACTCATTTTGGGGTCCTGGCGGAACGTGACCGACGCTAACTGTCGTATCAGGCGGCTTTGTACCGCGAGTGGCTTCCCGCTGTAGCTCAATCGGTCTTCCAGCAGTTCCCAGGGGTAACGCGCGGTGCCCTCGTCGACAATGAGCACGGTGTCATCGAGTTTCTCTGAGGCTTCTTTCAACTCGTAGGGTATCAGGGTCTCAAACAAGGTTCTGGAGAGCGAGCGCTTACTCCAGGTAGAGGCGGTTGCTTCCTGAAGGAAGCGGTCTACTTTTTTCCGATCCGTGGTGAGCAGGCGTTTTTCGGTTCTTGCTTTATCGGTGACGCTATGAAAACTCATGCCACCATCATCCGTCTCTTCAATCAGTAATCGGTTCCACCAGCCCGCTTCTTCTTCGTGATAAGCCCGATATTGGCCGCCGTTAACCTGCTCCAGATGTTGATCGTAAGTGAATGAGTTCTTTAACTCGTTGTTCACGCTAAACAGATAGTTAGCGGCCTGGGCAGTGAGAATGGCCCGGTCTTCCCACAACTCCATTATTTGCAGCTCATTAATTGAAATCTGCGCCTGAGGGTAGATAGACCGCAGACTCTGGTTCGCCTGCATCACACCCTGGAGGATTGCCATCAGCGCATCCTGAATGGGCAGTCCGCTGGCAGAGGCGCCAATCAACAAGCTGGTGACTGCGACCTGAGAAGGCTCACCAGTGTTTTGCATATCAAAGGCATAGCGATGCATTGCATTTCGAACCGTATTCGTCAGGGTTGAAACGCTAAGGCCGCCCACTTTCCCGAGGCCGACGATTAATGCACCCGCAGGCTTATGTCCACCGGTGTTGAGTATTAATTCGGCGCTGTTTAGTTTATCCGGGTAGATGCCCAATTCATAACAGCGGGATAATCGCCCCTCCAGGCAGTGGTCGAGATATTTTTCAGCGCTGAAAATACCATCATTTTCGTAATGCCCCACCATGACCGGATTGTGCGAAAAGGCAATATTGCCGTGGGTAATGTGCAGTTTAATTTTTCCCGTGGCCGTATGCTGCCGGGCGATTGTTTTACCGCCGGAGCCCAATGCCCAGGCCTGCAGGTCTCTGTCATTGGGGTAGACGTCCACTTCATCCGGTTGAATATCAAATAGTTCCAGTTCTCCCCGTGCACTGATCGGCTGGCGATCGGGCAGCAGTTCGGTGTGCCCGGTTCGGAGCAGTTCCTTGATCGCATCAAAAGCAGGTTCGTGACTGGCCAGATCACCATGTTGTGCTGCCATGTACCAGGTCGGGATTCCTGTTGGGATGCCGGTGGCCCAGGGTACCCGGCCATCACCCTGCGTGGTGCCTTTGAACACGGCCTTGTTATGTACTATCGTCAGACCGGCCGGGGTTGTATCGGAGTGCCCGGCGATATACAAAATCCGGCCTTTTGCTTCAAGCGCCAGGGGGCGGGTATTTATAAGCGAGCGTATTTTGGCAGCTTTTATTAGTTGTGCCTTGAGAGGTGCAGCAAATATTCTACTGTTTGTTTGAGCTAGCTCCTGCCAGGTTTCATTCTTGAAGAAATCAAAGCGCTGATGGCCATACGGCAGTAACAACAACACACCCGGGTATTCACGAATGATATCCAGAAGCTGGGCCTGGCTGTGGAAAAGATCAAGCAGTGCGATCCCTTTGATCAGCTTATCATGCCCAAACAGCATGCGGGGTATTGAAAACGAGCCGCCATTGGGTGTGCCCAGCATGATGAAACGGCTGTCCGGATGGCGCAACATCGCGTTCCAGGCATCGGCGTGTTTAGCCATCATTAGCCGCACCAGTAATCCACCCAGTGAATGGGCGATAATGCTAACGGGCTGATTGTGTTGAGCGGCCTGCTTGCAGGCTGCCTTGATCTCCCCGGCCAGGCGGCTGGCCGCATCTTCCAGCGTGGTTCGCCAGTCATAGTGAAAAGGAATGACTTCATTATCCCGGCCAAGATAATCAAATAATTCCTGATAGGAGTCTCCGATGAGCCCGCTGGAGGAGACCGGTTGATCTGTTATTTCCAGTTTGAAAAGCCCACCGAAGGCCAGTCTCAATTTTTTGGCCCAGATCGTCGTTTTACCCGCATCCAACTCACTACCCATAATGCCGGGCAGCAGAAAAACGATTGGTTGAGGGCCGGAATTTGCGTTGACTGAACGACTGGCGATGGGTGCGCTTACAGCCGGCAATTCCCGGGAGAAATAGGGATCGAGCTCTTCGTCGTTCAGCAACAGGCCTTTTATTACCCGGGTAGCGGTCGGGCCGTTGCGAAAATAGTTGAAATGCGAGACATCGTCACCTTGATCAAAATAAAAGCGCCCGCCACCTTTACGTTCGGCGCCACCGTACATAGACGGAGTATTGATGACAAGATCATGATCACTATCGTAAAACCGATCAGGTAGTAGCATGGCGATTTGGCCCAATATGCCTTCGCGTTCGGTGTCGCCTGATATGACCGCCAGCTCGCTGGATAACAGCCTGGTACTGTCATTTAACAGTGCCACCAGCGGCGACCCCGGCATTTGTGCTTCC
>JAUVBY010000058.1 GCA_030590945.1 Gammaproteobacteria bacterium
CGAAGGCGGGAATCCATAAGCCTGTTTCTGACCGTATTATGGATCCCCGCATACGCGAGGATGACGATAAAACGGGATTTAGGTTTTAAGTCTCTAAACATAAGTGTCTTCTGCAAACAGTGTTGTACTGCCTTTTAACGTGATCCTACGAAAATTATACCGGACAGTAGTAATTTGCTTACTAAAATAATTGCTGTCACGTAACTCGATCTACACCCCTGACACTCAGGATAATACCAAAGATTAAATAGCTTGTACCAACCACTTTTTGATATCTGCCTAAATATTTATACCTAAATAGATAGTCGGGATCTATCTCGTCCGCTATAATGGATTTTGCACACTCTCATTTTTACTGGCACGAAAGAGCCAGGTGATTTGGCTCTTTAATGTCGAAAAATCAGCGTTTAAGGTTCTCTAAAAAGTACACCATAACGCACTATTTCTATAAAAATCCTGAGGAGGAATATAATGAAAACTCATAAACTATTGATTTCTGCCTGCCTTGTTGCTGGACTGAACATGGGGCTATCTACCCCCGTATTGGCAGCAGAAGAATGCAACCGTGGCACGCTTGATGCTGCCTATTGTGACCGCAATTTTGATCAGGTGGCTGATTTGCCGCTTGACTCTAAAGATTGGGTAGACCCGGACACCATTATCTTCACGTATACGCCTGTTGAGGATCCGGCTGTATATGCCAGCATTTGGGATAGCTTTGTCAGTCACATGGAAACAACCACCGGTAAAAAAGTTGTGTTCTTTCCCGTTCAATCAAATGCTGCTCAGCTTGAAGCGATGCGTTCGGGGCGTTTACACGTAGCCGGATTTAATACCGGCTCAAACCCAATTGCAGTGAGTTGCGCTGGTTTTGTTCCCTTCGCCATGATGGCCCTGGATGATGGTGCCTTCGGTTATGAAATGGAAATCATCGTGCCAGCCGACAGCAAAATGAATTCTCCTGCCGATATCAAGGGCAAGACCATGGCATTCACTTCACCTACGTCAAACTCGGGATTCAAAGCACCCTCGGCCATTTTAAAGGGTGAATTCGGGCTGATTGCTGAGACAGACTTCACACCAACCTATTCTGGCAAACATGATAACTCGATTCTCGGCGTTTCTAACGGTGACTACGAAGTTGCAGCCATAGCAAACTCAGTATTGGAGCGCATGATTCGACGTGGCGTAGTCGACGCAAGTACAATCAAAACCATCTACACGTCTCAGACGTTCCCCACTACAGGATACGGCCACGCGAATAACCTTGATCCGGTACTGGCTGCCAAAATCAAAGAAGCTTTCTGGACTTTCCCATGGAAAGACGATGCAAATTTCGTTAAGGAATTCAAAAAAGCGGACCGTTTCATCGGCATTACGCATAAATTCGACTGGGCAGTCATTCGCCAAATCGATGCTGCGAATGGCGTGAGCTACGACTGTAAGTAGCTGCGTTACCCTACCCAATCACGCCTTTGGTGGGCGTGTTTCTTCTGGGCCTGAAATTGACTTCAGGCCCAAATTTACAAATATTGCCGGGATAAAATAACACCTGATGCTGCGCCTGGAAAATGTATCTAAACGCTATGCCACTGGCGATTTGGCTCTGAGCAATGTCACGCTTGAAATACCTCAGGGACAAGTTATTGCACTAATCGGTCCTTCTGGCGCGGGTAAATCAACCCTTATTCGATGCGTCAACCGTCTCGTTGATGCAACAGAAGGAACCATTCACCTGGAAGATGTTGAAATCACCTCTTTGTCTTCTGGTGAGCTTAGAAAAACCCGTCGTCGTATGGGTATGATCTTTCAGGAATACGCTCTGGTGGAGCGCTTAACCGTGATGGAAAATGTTCTATCCGGCCGCCTGGGTTATGTCAATTTCTGGCAGAGCCTGTTCCGGAAATTTCCAAAAGAAGATGTCAGAGAAGCCTTTCGTTTGCTGGACCGGGTTGGCCTTATGCATATGGCGGACAAACGCGCGGATGAATTGTCTGGCGGCCAGCGTCAACGCGTTGGCATTTGTCGAGCCCTGATTCAAAATCCGGATTTGTTATTGGTTGACGAACCTACTGCCAGCCTGGACCCAAAGACATCGCGTCAGATCATGCGCCTTATCAATGAGCTTTGCTCAGAACGAAAACTCGCTGCGATTATTAATATACATGATGTATTGCTTGCCCAGATGTACTCTCAGCGAGTAGTAGGCCTTAAGGAGGGAAAAATTGTCTATGACGGACCACCTGATGGCTTGAAACCGAAAGTATTAACAGAAATATACGGTGAAGAAGATTGGGAAGCCACAATCGATGAAGTTGACGAGGATGAAGAAAAAGGTGACGATGAGGAGATTAAGGAAGTCACATGAGCCAATCTACCAGTCAGCCTACATACGCAGACACCTGGAAAAAACCACCGTTCATTAAGAGTCCGGGCTTAAGGTGGTCTATTTATATCGGTTCGTTTGTGTATTTCGCCCTGGCGCTTTACACAATGGAAATAAACTGGACACGCGTAGCGGAGGGAGTTCCTCGCGGCCTGAGCCTGTTATCTAAATTCTTTCCGCCCAATCTGGATGATACCCGGGGCGTTATCATCGATGGTATTCTGGAAAGTATCTGGATGGCCATCATCGCGACGGTAGGAGGGATCATTCTTTCAGTACCCATCGGGCTCGGCGCAGCACGTAATCTAACAAATAAATACGTCTATCTGTTCTGCCGAAGCATTATTGGCGTATCACGAACCTTTCCTGAAATTATTCTTGCGATCTTTGCGGTTAAATTTTTTGGGTTTGGCCCATTCGCAGGTTTCGTCGCCTTATCGATCGGCACAATCGGTTTTTTTGCCAAACTGCTGGCAGAAGACATAGAAAATATGAGCAAGTCTCAAGCCGAGGCAGTTCGGGTCACGGGTTCAAGTTGGTTGCAATGGATTAACTACGCCATTCAGCCTCAAGTTATGCCCAGAATGATCGGGCTATCGCTTTATCGCCTCGACATCAATTTTAGAGAAAGCGCCGTAGTCGGCATCGTTGGCGCGGGGGGTATTGGCGCGCATCTCCTCACCTCCGTACAGCGTTATGAATACGATACAACTGCCACCATTCTGATTGCGATCATTGTGATTGTAATCGCACTTGAATACACATCCGGCTATCTTAGAAAGTGGGTTCAGTAACCGTAGAGCCCGCCGTATACCGCTAATTAACATACACTAATTTCTCAAAGTATTTAGAATATTACCTTTAAGTAATCTCAAATTATGCCAATAATCGAAACAAATGAAGGCCCACTCTGGAAACGTCGAACCAGCACCAGGCAATGGCTTATCTGGATTGGCTGGCTGATTGGTATTTGCATCGCCGCCTATGCCTGGAAACTTATCTCCGATAAAACCATCTGGTTTTTTGTTCAGGATGCACCCCGCCAAATGGTCGATATCGCTACTCGTATGTGGCCGCCTTCGTTTGACTATATGGATAAATTATGGGGCCCCGTTTGGGACACACTTAACATCGCCACGATCGGCACGGTTATCGCGATGGTTTTAGCCATTCCGATTGCGTTTTTAGCCGCACGAAATACCACACCACACAAGTTAGTTCGCGCCGTCGCATTGTTTATCATTGTTGCAACCAGATCGGTTAATTCACTCATCTGGGCATTACTGCTGGTAGTCATCGTCGGGCCTGGTGTGCTGGCTGGAACCATTGCGATTGGCTTTCGCTCTATTGGCGGCTGCTCAAAGCTTTTGTATGAAGCTATCGAAGAAATAAACCCTGTTCAGGTAGAAGCGATTGAATCAACTGGCGCATCACGCGCTCAACAGATGCTATACGGGATTTTGCCGCAGATATTGCCCACCATCGCAGGCGTCGGCGTATTTCGCTGGGATATTAATGTTCGTGGCTCAACCATACTCGGCATTGTTGGCGCGGGCGGTATCGGCGTGCAGCTCAATGCATCTATTAACGTGTTAGCCTGGACTCAAGTATCGATGATTTTGTTGGTTATTCTGGGCACTGTATTCATCTCTGAATACGTCTCCGCCAAGATTAGGCACGCGATTATTTAGCGCCTGCCCGGAGATTGTAAAAAAAGCCCCTGTAGCAGGGGCTTTTTGCGTAATGGTTACGTCATAAGGTAGGTATCAGAACGGTATATCATCATCGAAATCTTCGTAGGCACCCCCTTGTGCAGGAGCACTTGCCGGTGCAGCAGGCTGGCCGCCACCCTGGCCTTGAGCTTGCGGTGCGGATCGTTGTGGTGGCTGTGACTGATCCATGCCCTGGTCAAATCCACTACCCGCTCCCCCACCACCGCCACCACCGCCTCGTCCACCGAGCATTTGCATTTCGTTTGCAACGATTTCGGTCGTCCATCGATCCTGGCCGGACTGATCCTGCCATTTGCGCGTTTGAATGCGGCCTTCAACATATATCTGCTGGCCTTTTTTAACATATTCACCTACGACTTCTGCAAGACGATTAAAAAACACCACGCGGTGCCATTCGGTTCGTTCCTGCTGTTCGCCGGTTTGCTTGTCCTTCCATTGATCACTGGTGGCGATCGTCACATTCGCCACGGCACTCCCGCTGGGCGTATATCGTATTTCCGGGTCTTTACCCAGGTTACCCACCAGTATTACCTTGTTAACTCCTCTTGCCATTTTTTAACCTCTATCGAACTTTTATTGAGCGGGTAATCGTACCATTATTTGCGTTAAATATTGTGAGAAATGACACGTTTCAGGATTACTTTAGCAGAGCATCCAGCTTTTCAGAATCAACATTCTCCGGATCAATCTTCAGATAGGCCACGCCTTCATCCGCGATCAAACTAACTTCGACCACACCTTGCACCTCGCCAAGCCGAACAGCCTGGGATTCGAGGCTAGCTGTATCAGCTTGTGCCAGATGCACCAATTTGCTATCAAATAGTTTCAACGCAGGCGCGACGAAGCTTAACAATAACCACAACAGCGCAAACACCAGGCAAAAGATAAAGACGGCCTCATAGCCATACAAACCACTCAAGCCACCGCTCACCGCCCCGCCCAGAAATACCCCAAAAAATTGCGTACTGTTGTACACCCCTGTTGCGGTGCCTTTACTGCTAATGGGTGCCACGCGTGAAATCAGCGATGGCAGTGTGGCTTCGAGCGTATTAAAACTCACGAAAAACAACGCCAACCCAATTAGCAGTCCCCACCAGTTGTCGTTCACGCTCAATAACATTACCAATACCGCAATGCACAGGATCCCCACAGCCAGTTGCAACGCGCCCCTGGTTTTTTCACGCTGATGGCTGACCGCCATAAAAGGTAACATTCCGATCACACCAAGCACCATGACGGTACTATAAATTTTCCAGTGTTCAGATTTTTGCAGGCCACCGAGATCGACCAATACAAATGGGATCACCACAAATATCGACGTCAGGATCAAATGCAGCACCAAAATTCCGAAATCAAGCTGTAGCAGTTGTGAATTTCTGATGACCTTCCCCAGCTGAGCTTTAATCGAGGAAACCCCTCCGGCTTTACTCATACGTTTGGGTTCCGGCGTAATTTTTAGCAGCACCGGAATCGCCAGTAAGGATGCGACGGCGGTCAGTAAAAATATTCCGTTCACGCCGACCCATACCTCAAATATCGGCCCCAGGATCATGGACGCCATAAATATAAAGCCAATCCCGACGCCAATCACAGCCATCGCTTTGGTACGCTGTTCTTCACGTGTCAGATCGGCCAGCAACGCGATAACGGCAGCAGAAATGGCTCCCGCGCCCTGCACCAGCCGGCCTGCCAATACGCCGTATATCGAATCCGACAAGCCGGCAATCACGCTGCCCAGCGCAAAGATCAGCAAACCCAGAACGATTGCCTTTTTTCGATCCCAACGATCGGAGAGCACGCCAAACGGTATTTGTAAAATGGCCTGTGTCAGGCCGTAGGCTCCGAGGGTCAAACCGATCAGAAATGGGGTAACGTGTTCAAGCCCTGTTGCGTATAAAGAGAAGACCGGTAAAATCAAAAACAGACCGAATATGCGTAAACCAAAAATCCCCGCCAGCGAAAATACAGCTCGCCTCTCAAGTACAGTCATGGGGTTTGAAGGGCGTCGGCGTCGGCTCATAAATAATTTCTAAAAAAGGTTTAACGCAAAGTTGGCGCGCGCGTATAGTATCAGGTTTGTTTTTAATTTCGTATCAGGATTGTTGATCAGTGGACACAATAAAATTACGCGGTGTACGCACGCACAATCTGGCCAATATCGACGTCGATTTACCGCGCGACAAACTGATCGTGATCACAGGCTTATCAGGTTCGGGCAAATCCTCGCTGGCATTTGACACCATCTACGCCGAGGGCCAGCGCCGTTATGTAGAATCTCTTTCGACCTACGCCCGGCAATTCTTATCGATGATGAGCAAGCCCGATCTGGACCTGATTGAAGGTCTGTCGCCTGCGATCAGCATCGAACAAAAATCCAGCTCGCACAATCCGCGTTCAACCGTTGGCACCGTCACCGAAATCTACGATTATTTACGCTTGTTATTCGCGCGAATCGGCGAACCACGCTGCCCGGAACACGATATCACGCTCGAGGCACAAACCGTCAGTCAGATGGTTGACCAGGTGATGGCCCTGCCGGAAGGAACCCGCCTGATGCTTATGTCACCTGTGATACGCGGGCGCAAAGGAGAGCATCAGCAACTGCTGACCGAGATGCATGCACAGGGATACATTCGCGCACGCATTGATGGTGAAGTGCTCGAACTGGATAGTATTGAACCGCTGCAGAAAAACATTAAACACAACATTGATGTAGTAGTCGATCGCCTCGTATGCAAAGAAGGCAACCAGCAACGTCTTGCCGAATCCTTTGAAACCGCGCTCACCTTAAGTGATGGCCTGGCGCAGGTCAGCATAGTCGACGATGCGTTTGAGGGTGAGCGGGAACTGCTATTTTCAGCCAAGTTCTCCTGCCCGCATTGCGGGTACAGCCTGCCCGAACTCGAGCCGCGCATGTTTTCTTTTAATAACCCACATGGCGCCTGCTCAGACTGTGATGGTCTGGGGGCCCGACAATATATGGACCCGGATAAAGCCGTGGTCGACCCTCTGCTCAGCCTGGCCGAAGGTGCCATACCCGGTTGGGGCCGGCGTAGTGGTTATTACTTCGCTATGCTCGAAGCGGTGGCTACCGCGTTTGAATTTGACATCGACACGCCTTACAAGGATCTCAGCGAGGAGCAGCAGAAGCTGATTTTATTCGGCACAGGCAAAACCCGTGTTCAATTTGTGTTTAACCGACGAGGTTATAAACGCAAACGCTCGCGTCCTTTTGAAGGCGTGATCAACAATCGCCAACGGCGCTACATGGAAACAGAATCTTCCTCGGTGCGCGAATACCTGTCAAAGTATTTCAGCGTTAAAAGCTGTGGAACCTGTCAGGGTAGTCGTTTAGGCAAAGGCCCGCGCCACGTGTTTATCGACAACCGACCGATCCATCATATTACACGTATGCCGGTTACCCAGAGCCGTGAGTTTTTTGCCACGCTCAAACTTAAAGGGCGTCGCGCGGAAATCGCCGAAAAAATCATTCTGGAAATCAATGCACGCCTGGGGTTTTTGATCAATGTCGGGCTAAACTATCTAACGCTGGATCGTACCGCGGATACCTTATCCGGGGGAGAAGCGCAACGTATTCGCCTGGCATCCCAAATCGGCTCGGGGCTGGTCGGTGTGATGTATATACTCGATGAGCCTTCGATTGGTTTGCACCAGCGCGACAACGGCCGCCTGCTTGAGACCTTGAACCACCTGCGGGATATTGGCAATACCGTGATTGTGGTTGAACACGATGAAGAAACCATCAACGCTGCGGATTTCGTGCTGGATATCGGCCCTGGCGCAGGTAAACATGGCGGGCAAATCATCGCACAGGGCACACCCGCACAGATCAGAAGCAACAGCCAGTCTATTACCGGCCAGTATTTGTCCGGAAAATTATCCATTGAAGTACCTGCTGTACGCAAATCACCGGATAAAAACCGTTGGATATCGGTCACGGGCGCCTCGGGTAACAACCTCAAACATGTGGATATTAAACTACCGGTGGGGCTGCTTTGCTGCATCACCGGGGTTTCCGGCTCGGGTAAATCCACCCTGATCAACGCCACGCTGCAACCCGCGGTCGCCGAAGCGCTCGGGCTGGTTCACGACCCCGCTGCGCCTTTCGACGGGGTAGAGGGGCTTGATCACCTGGACAAAATTATCGCCATCAATCAAAGCCCGATTGGCCGAACACCCCGCTCAAATCCCGCGACCTACACGGGCCTGTTCACGCATATCCGCGATATTTTTACAAAAACACAGGAAGCCAGAACCCGGGGATATAAAGCCGGGCGTTTTTCGTTTAATGTAAAGGGCGGGCGCTGTGAAGCCTGCCAGGGAGACGGCATGATCCGGGTTGAAATGCATTTCCTACCTGATGTGTACGTCGCCTGCGATTCCTGCAGGGGGAGTCGCTATAACCGTGAAACGCTGGATATTAAGTTTAAGGATAAAAATATCCACGACGTACTAAACATGACCATCGAAGAAGCCGCAGAGTTTTTCAGCGCAATCCCGGTAATCAAACGCAAACTCGACACCCTGCTGGATGTAGGCCTGGGTTACATTACGCTCGGTCAGAGCGCTATTACGCTATCGGGCGGTGAAGCGCAGCGCATCAAGCTTTCGCGTGAACTGTCAAAGCGTGATACCGGGCGCACGCTGTATTTACTGGATGAACCCACCACCGGCCTGCATTTTCACGACATCAAACAGTTACTCAAGGTAATTCACCGCTTACGCGACCACGGCAATACTATCATCGTGATCGAACATAATCTGGACGTGATTAAAACCGCCGACTGGATCATCGACTTGGGGCCGGAAGGCGGTGATGGGGGGGGTGAAATTATCGCTAGCGGGACACCGGAACAGGTCGCGGAAGTAGAGGCATCTTATACGGGGCAATATTTAAAACCGTTGTTGGCTATTTGAGTTTTATCAAAATGGTGGATGCGCCTCAGACCTCACCCTCGCCAGCAGGTTCTCATACACAGACAGCAGAGACGGCAACAAAAATAGTATCAACAACGTCGCGAATGCCAGGCCTGATGCAATCGACAAGGCCATGGGAATCAGGAACTGAGCCTGGCGGGAGGTTTCAAACAATAAAGGAGTCAGGCCTGCAACGGTAGTCATCGATGTCAGCAGTACCGCGCGCAATCGCTGGCAGGCGGCCTCCTCCAATGCGATATCAATCGCTACTCCCTGTTCTCGTAGCTGTCGATAAAATGTAACCAGTATTATCGAATCATTCACCACAATACCCGACAGACCGAACAGGCCAAACAAAGACAATAAGGTGAAATTCATGCCCATGAACCAGTGGCCAAGTATCGCGCCCGTTACACCGAACGGGATAATCAGCATAACCAGGATTGGCCAGCCGTATGAGGCGAATACCCAGGCCAATACCAGGTAGATTAAAACCAGGCCAATTTTCAGCCCCAGCTTTAAATCAGCCAGGGTGTCACGCTGGCGTTTGGCCCGACCTTCCAGTGAAGCTACAACACCGTACTCAGCCGTCAACAGCGGCAGGGTCTCCGCTTTCAGTTGCTCGCTGATCGTCTGGGCATTATTGATGCTTTCATCCACGTTAGCCGTGACAGAAATCGCCAGCAGTCCGTCGGCGTGGTGCAGCGTCTCAAACCCCTGTCGCGTCTCCCATTTCGCCACCGCTGACAAGGGTAAAAAATCACCTTCTGGCGTGCGTATTGATAGCGAATCCAGGCTCGACAATGTGCTGCGATAAGATTCCGGCAGGGACACGCGAACTTCTACCTCATCGCGCCCGTCCTGAAATCGTTGTACCAGCACGCCCTCGTAAGCCGCACGCAGTTGTTGTGCGATATCAGACAGCGTCAAACCTTCAGCCTGCCCGGCTGCCTGCAGGGAAAAAATCAGCTGTTCACGGCCAAAAGCGAGATCATCATCCACTGAACTCACACCCGGCACCCCGCGCAGACTTTCAGCCAGTGCAAGCGCAGCCTGTTTCATTTGCGCGGCTTTTTGACCTACCAGGCGAATTTCCAGATCGGTGGACGAGCCGCCGGTACGTCGACCGGCTAAAGTGAAACTTTCAACACCTGACGGGAGTTTAATTTTTTTACGCCAGTGCTGTACAAACTCTGCGCTGGAGATATCCCGGGAATCCGGTGCCGTAAGCTCAATATAAATGCCGCCCACGCGATCTCCACGAGTACGGCTTAGACGACCGCCCAGGGAACGATGATTCACATACCATGTTTCAACCACTCCATCGCCCAATTCGTCGATCGTTTCCATCAGGCTTTGCTCCAAATCCACCAGAAAGGCATTGGTGATGGCATCCGACGTACCCGCTACAAATCGAACGTTTGCGTTTACCCGCGTTGACTCAGGAGACGGGAAAAAGGTCCATTTCAAATGCCCCCCCATAAACAGACCAACCGCCAGCAGTAATAATGAAGCGGACAATGCAATGGTTGACCATCGATAACTGATCGTAGTTCGAACCAGCGGGCGAAATAAGCGGTCTCTGAAAAATTCAAAACTTCTATCCAGATTGCGGCGCAGGCGTGCACGGCGCTTTTGATGTGCCCCCTTAAAGGCGTGCCTTAAATGCCCCGGCAACACCAGAAAACTTTCGATTAAAGAGGCTACAATTACCGATATGATCACCAGCGGGATTGCAAAAAATAAGCGACCCATAAACCCTCCAACCAGCATTAGGGGTAGAAATGCAGCAATAGTGGTTAGTGACGAAGCCATCACCGGCGCCAGCATTCTTCTTGCACCACCTTCGGCGGCTTCTACTCCCCCCTCCCCCATCTCAAAATGTGTTTGTGCATCTTCTGCAACTACTATTGCATCATCCACGATAATGCCCAGCGCCATTATCAGCGCAAACAGGCTAATCATATTGATGCTGCTGCCTGCCAGATACATCACCGCTAGCGTGGCCATAAATGAAACGGGAATACCAACCGCCACCCAGAATGCAACACGCCCTGAGAGAAATAAAAATAAAATAATTAGAACCAGAGCCAGTCCCCCGCCCCCGTTTTTGATCATTAAATCAATTCGCCCTTTGATCAGCGTCCAGCGCTCGTTGAAAACCTGCACCCTGATGTTGGGCGGCAGTGTCAGCAGCGTATCCGCCTTCCATTCCTGCATCAAACGCGCCGCGTCCAGTGAATTGCCATTTTCAGCGCGTTTTAAGGTCAATACGATGGCGGGGTCGCCCTGTACTGTTACATAGGCTTCACGTTGACGACTGCCCCGGCTGATCTGAGCAATTGCGCCCAAATTTAGCTGCCCCTGGTGATGACTGATTATGGGAATATCCGCAAATGCGGCCGGATCACGGCGTTTACCCAGACTGCGCAATTCACGCGTACCATCGTCTTTTCCAATCAGCCCGGCAGGTTGATCCTGACTGACCTTTGCTATGCGATCAGCCAACTGGTTGAGACTTAAACCCAGGTCCCGGAGCTGTTCCGGTTCAAGCGTAATCAGAATATCCTCAGAGGGCAGGCCCTTGAATTCGATACGATCAATACCGCGTGCCAACAATTCTTCCTCGAAACGATATGCCAGCGAACGCAATTCACCCAGCGCAACGTCGCCCGTCAATAACAGACGCGCCACGGTTTCAAAATGCCCGCCAGATTTAACCACCGTATCTTCGGCATCCTGCGGCATACTGGAAAACGCGTCCACTTCCCGCTGAATCCGGTCCATTGACAACAGCAGATCTGCCCCGGTATCCAGTTCCAGCGTAATAGCAGACAAACCGGATACAGATGTTGAGGTGATTTGTTTTATATCTTCAACATTTCGCAGGCGCTGTTCCAACGGTGTAGTAACCGCCGATTCTATGTCCTCTGTGCTCGCCCCTCCCCAGGCCGTAGTCACGGTTACCAGGGTGGGATCTGCGCTTGGAAAAAACTGAATATTGAGTAATTTGAGTGCGACGATACCGGAAAGTATCATCATCGCCATCAACATATTTGCCGCCACTTTATGCCGGACAAACAGGCTGATCAAGCCCGCGCCCTGCACACTATCAGGCATTTTCTGCGAAGCATCGACCGACACTTTCACCGACTGCTCAGTCATCGCTCGCTGCTTCGATAGATTCGACTTTTAAACCGGTAGCGGCATTTGGAAGACGCGTCAATACCAGCTTATCGCCCTCGACAAGCTCGGCGCCATGTATCAATCGAATCGATTCACCCGCTATCTGTGCGCTGCCTATTATATTTATTCTCACACCGTAAAGACGCCCGTCGCGCAATAGATAAATGCGGGCATTGTCGTATAGGGCAGTAGGAGGAACCTGATACAAACCGTTCTGTGCAGGCCGTTTGAGGCTAAGCGTAAGCAGGCTTCCCGGAGTAATACGCGCCAAATCCGGCCTTTTTGCACGAAAAAACCCGTCCACCCCGCCCGGTTTTGCTTCACCTGCCAATCGAACCAACTGAAATTCGATCGGTGAACTGCTCGCTGCAATATCTACGACCTGCGCCTTCAGTATCTCCCCTCGATCGAGCGCTAGCGCCAGTTCCTGGTGATATCGCGCTGGAATAAGCCCTCTAATTTCAAGCTCATCACGAGAATACATTGTCACCATCTCTGTGCCGGCATTTACCCGGCCACCGGCTGCCACATTGACCGCTGAAATCACGCCATCATAGGGCGCGGTCGCGATACTTCGATCAAGCGCTCTCAGCGCCTGTTCAAGCTGCGCCTGCTCGCGTTGTTTTTTTGCCAGAAGCTGTTGTTTCCTGGAGTCATAACTTTTCACCGCGAGTTCACGCTGGTTCACCAACAATTTCTGCCGCATCAGGCTACGCTGAGATTCTTCAAGTTCCGAATCGGAACTGAGCGATTGGTTCTTCAGCCGTGCGCTGCGCGTAACGGTTTTTTCCGCAAGTTCCAGGATGTTTTTCTCGGATACCAGCGCCGCCTGATTCTGAGCAAAGCGAATATCGCCCTCCACCAGTTGGGCCTCAATATCCGCCAGTTCCGCTTCCGCCTGCGTCAAAGCGGTAGTGAAATCCCTGGGATCAAGTTTAACCAACACATCGCCCGCGGTTACCTGATCGCCTTCGCGCACATTGACACGCTCGACCCATCCCGTACCGGGAGCAGCAGCGCGAAAGCGATCCGGCGCTTCTACCTGCCCCTGAACTTCTATTTCAGGCGACAGACGCCCGGCGGATAGATTCTGCACCTGTACACGCCAGGTTTTTTCTTTGGGTACCGGTGCCACGTGAGCCGGCTTTGAATCGAGTAAGCTTTGAAATACCAGAATACCCACGCCGATAAAAGCAATCGGCAACACAAACTTGACCACAGAAAAGCCGCGTTGCAAGCGTAGGTGTACCATTATTTTATTCAAACGAATAACCTGTTAGTGCGAAATAGTAAGACAACAAACATACAGACAGATTCTACCTAAGAATAAGCCCAAATCTTCTCAACTTATAAATTTTTGTATTAGCCAGACAAGCGCTAAAATAAAACCAAGGCACATGGCGCATGCAGCGATTAGTTTTAGGACAAACTGTTTTCTGTTATTCATAGCCCACTCTTTCTTAATTGGTCACACTTAGACCAGAAATCCAGGCTATTAATTCAAGATTAATTAACCCGGATCACTACTGTCCGGTTAAAGCGTCATTCCCGCGAAGACGGGAATCCATAAGCCTGTTTCTGACGGTATTATGGATCCCCGCATACGCGAGGATGACAATAAAACGGGATTTAGGTTTTAAGTCTCTAAACATAAGTGCCTTCTGCAAACATTGTTGTACTGCCGTTTAACGTGATCCTACGAAAATTAAACCGGACAGTAGTAAACCCGGATCTTTATGACATAGCCGAGCTAAAACGTATTTACACCGCTCTTACTGGCTACCGCTTTCAACTTTTTGTCCAGTGTTAACAAAACTGCGTTATTTCGCCGAGCCAACACCAAATACAACATATCGTAAACGGAATGATTTAACGCACACCCGAGACTAAACGCTTCACGATATAAATCAACCTCATTCAAAAAATCGTCCGGGATCCCAATAGCATGTTCAATGCTTTTTTCACACGCATCAAGCGGATAATCTGTCAGCTTCTGATATTTCCAGAATACATTGCTAGTCTCAGCAATGTATAAAGTTGGCGCAATGACCCAATCCGCCTGAAGGACTTTTTCGCCAATTTTAAGCGCCTGTGAACGCTGCAGAACAAGCTCCACCGCAGCACTGACATCTAGTACTGCAATCATCGTTCCCGGTCTTCACGAACCAGATCAACGGGATTAATTTGTTTAGCGGCGGCAGATCCCTGAATGTCACTCAAACTAATCATTTCAAGCAATTTCTCCCGACGATCCCGATTTGAAGCTGATACCTTCAAGCCTCGCGCTAACACCACGACTGCTTCCTGTGCCAGGCTCCGATGCTCAGCGCGAGCATTTTTTTGCAACTGATAGTAAATATTTTCTGGAAGATCTCTTACTTGTAAAGAAGACATGCAATTAGCGTTTAATAATGAATAAAAATCATGTTAATGCACTTTTCATCATTATGCAAGCACGCCGCAACGAGCCAGATAACTCGAGGCGGGCTTCGGATAAGTTTTCTCCCTCAAGTTGATTCAAGTGATACAACATATCATCCAGTTTTGAAACCACCACATCAAAAGGCAAGGAGCATTTATTGACCTTGATGAAAACCTGATATAAAAAACTGGCAATCAACGGCGCATGCGCAGAGGTCAGCATACGCCAGGCCGTGTTATTTTTACGCTGCGATTTTAAATCTGCGTACTCCATCGTGGTGCTTAAATCAGCGGATTAAAATACTGGCGGCCAGCCCCGCTGGATTTAATTTGCGCTACCAGCAAAGCAAAATGATCTTCGTTATCCAGAAAATTAAGGTTTTCTGCGTTTACGATTAATAGCGGCGCGTTATAGTAATTAAGAAAAAAACGCGAGTAGGTATCCGACAGGCTGAGTAAATAATCCGGATGGATCTTTTTCTCATACTGAACTCCCCGGCGGGAAATACGGCGTTGCAGCGTTTCGTGGCCTGCCTGAAGGTACACGACCAGGTCAGGGACCGGCACCTGAGGCGCCAGCGCCTGATAAACTTGCTGGTACAGTTCCAGCTCATCTGACTCCAGGGTTAATTCTGCAAATAAGGGATCTTTCTCGAGCATGAAATCCGAGACCACTCCTCTGGAAAACATATCATTTTGCCCCAGCGTACGCAATTGTTTTACACGTTGAAACAAGAAATACAACTGCGTCTGGAGCGCGAATTGCTCGGGGTTATCATAAAATCGTTCCAGAAACGGATTTTCGGTTGGCTGCTCCAGCAAGGAATCAAAGCCAAATTCCCCCGCCAGACGATGCGTCAACGTAGTCTTGCCTACGCCGATCGGGCCTTCCACAACGATATGGTTGAGCACTAAAATTCTCCCGTTTATTTTACGCGCATGCCGGGCGCTGCGCCGTCATCGGGGCCCAGGATATAAATATCCTCACCACCCGGCCCTGCGGCCAACACCATGCCTTCTGAAACGCCAAAACGCATTTTACGTGGCGCCAGATTAGCCACCATGACCGTACGCCGACCTACCAGGTTTTCAGGTTCATAAGCGGATTTGATACCCGCAAACACCTGTCGTGTTTCGCCACCCAGGTCCAGCGTGAGCTGCAACAGTTTATCGGCCCCTTCTACGGCCTGCGCATCCACGATTTCCACCACGCGTAAATCAATTTTGGCAAAATCCTCAAAGCTGATCGTCCCGGAAAGTGGATCATCTGCCAGCTGGCCGGTAGCCACCGGAGTCGCCGCGGGTTGCGCCTGTTCAGCCTGGGTTTGCGCCTGCATATCCTCAATGCTCTGCGTTTCGATTCGCATCATCAGGGGTTTAAACTTATTAATCTTTTGCGACAGCAGCGGTTTCGCTGCATCGTTCCAGGACAGAGGCTGAATATTCAAAAACGCCTCCGCGCCGGCGATCGTCTCAGGTAATACAGGTTTAAGATATACCGCCAGCTGCCGAAACAAATTAAGCCCCTGC